>JAQSYT010000267.1 GCA_029256065.1 Paenibacillaceae bacterium | reverse complement strand
TGCCGAACGTTCCACTGTAAATTGGCAATTTACAACCCAAGACGCTCGGGTCAGGCTCAAAAGACTATACCCTGTAATTTAAGTGTTACTGAGTACTAGTAAAAAGGACACAAAAAGCAACAAGTTCAAAAGAAAGAGAAAGAAATGCGAATGTATCTGCACAGCTTTCAAAAGACAATCAAAAAATTGATGGTGGGATAAGCGAAAGAAATAAAATGCACGGATCTAACGAAGACAGCGCTTGTTGGGCGTGAGAATACAAACTGCTCGTATTCGGAGTTATGTGTATCTATTTACTTAATATTTGTTTTTATGTTAATGTGTAAGAAACCAGAAGCACTGGTAAGCCTATCGGAAAGAATCCTTTAGGCTTTTTTATTTTTCATTAGCCAGAACTATACAGCATATGTGTAGCACATGGGAGACACAACTCACCAGATTTATTAAGAAAAAACTTCCTTGGGGAGTATCGTTTTGATCCAAAAGGAGTTACCACATTAGAATCATTGCGGCCGTTGAACCAGCGATAAAAATAAGGCCGGTTACACCCTTAGCGTGGTGAAAACCGGCTGTTTTTGTGTTTAAAACTCCTAAGCGTTGTAAATCCGCGTTTTGCTGGCGGTACCCCTGTTGGACTTTCTCGACAACCTGACATGCTCTATCGAGCATGTTTTTTATTTTGCTTTGTTTTCTTTTCTTAAGCAATTCTTAACTCTTTTCAAGAAACTCTAATCCTATGCTAACGGCTGGAGTGCTAAGCTGTATATCGAAGCCAACCAATCAGACTTCAGGACCTAAGAGGTGAATGAGATGAGGACATTCCTCCAAGCCAGCGCTATCGTGTGCTTAGCATACACCGTCCTCTATGTATCCCGAAAAATCTTGGTACACCGGGAATTTGTCAAAATGTCAAGAGCATCGGAAATGGGCTGGTATGAAGACAATTTAATTTATAAGGCGGCGGATGCTTTTGCAAGTGGGAAAAAGGTTGAAGGCATAACGGAAATGATGGAGGGTAGCTATCAATTGGACACCGCGCAAATTGAAGCGGCACTGTCCATGGCAGCGGCGCACCGCGGGGATGCGGACGGCGGTTATTATGCATTCCTCTGCGCGATTAACAAGGTTCTGGGACACGAGGTTTACCATTCTTCCCGTTAAGCGCAGGTAATCTTAATTCTATCTTAATTGTTTCAATGGAACCTCTAATCCTGAATTAATCAAGAAAATGGTAATCTGTATTCCAGAGCCAACACTCGAAAGAAGGAATTGTTATGGTGGACGGCGCTATCGCGTTGGTGTTTGCCCCCAATCAGGCGGGTAAGCAATTTGTCCATTCACTTGATGAGGCTCATATCGCTTATGGTGTTGTGACCTGTGAGGAGGATATGCTTCCTCCGGAAGCTGAAATCTCCAGAATTTATCTCTTTGAGAAGGAAACTGTGACATGCTGCAGGATGTTGAGCCTCCTCCGGGATTGGACGTACGGTCCCGTTTATGTGGTTACGAACAAACATCATCCTGAGGCTCTTTACAGATCCTATGGTGCCACATATGTCATTCGGACAAACAGTGAGGATGTTTCGTTTTTAATAGAAAATAAATAAAAAGAGAAAACTAAAAAGAAAATTAAAGGAGGAGTGGGCATGCTGGATTTGTATATGGCGGTTATCTTGGTGTTCATTGCTTTGCTCATGGTCGGTTTGCTGAAGTGGGCTGACAAAACCATTGAAGAGGGAAGTGAGCGGGGATGATCTGGGGATTGGCTGTTATTGTTGTGGCTATGCTGTTATATCTGACTTATGCGCTGGTAAACCCGGAGAAATTCTGAGCGGGACTTTTAGGAGGGAATTCCCATGACTATGGTTTCTTTTTTCGCCATTGCCTTGACTTTGGTTATTGTATTTTTGTTGGCCCGCCCGTTTGGACTCTATATAGCCCAAGTATTCGATTACCGGTCCAGCCGGCTTGACCGCTGGTTTGGCTGGCTGGAGATGCCTTTCCATACACTGGGGAGCATTCGCAAGGAGGACCAGAGCTGGAAGCAATATGCCGCTTCCCTGGTCATCAGCAATACGGTGATGATCCTGATTGTCTATCTGATCTTCCGGTTCCAGGGTGTGCTGCCCCTCAACCCAAGCCAGATTACCTCCATGGAGCCTTCTCTGGCCTTTAATACAGCCATCAGCTTCATGACCAATACCAATTTGCAGCACTACAGCGGCGAAAGCGGCTTGTCCTACTTGTCCCAAATGATCGGTATTATTTTCATGATGTTTGCCGCCCCTGCTTCGGCCTTGGCCGGGCTGATCGCGTTCATCCGCGGCATATCGGGCAAGCCTCTCGGCAACTTTTTCACCGACCTGCTGAGGGGGATTACACGCATTCTGCTTCCGGTATCCCTAATTTTCGCGTTGGTGTTTATTGCATTAGGGGTTCCCCAAACACTGGAGCCTACCGCTGTGGTGAAAACCGTAGAAGGGGCAACCCAGGAGATTGCCCGGGGACCGGTTGCTTCCTTCCTGTCCATTAAGGAATTCGGCAATAATGGGGGCGGCTTCTTCGGCGTCAATTCCGCCCATCCCTTCGAGAACCCAAATGGGCTGGCCAATGCCCTGCAGATCATTCTGATGTTATTGCTGCCGGCTTCACTTCCCTTTACCTACGGGAAGATGGTAGGCAATAAAAAGCAGGGCCGGGTGCTGTTTGCGTCTATGCTGGTCATGTTTGCGGTTATGCTTGGCGTATCCTTAGCCAGTGAGCATGCAGGAAACCCGGCATTGAATGCAATGGGCATCCAGCAAGGAGGGTCCATGGAGGGCAAGGAGGTGCGCTTCGGCATCGCCCAATCCTCCTTGTATTCAGTAGTGACCACGGCCTCCGAAACTGGAGCGGTGAATACCATGCATGATACACTTACTCCTCTTGCCGGCATGGTGACGCTGGGCAACATGATGCTGAACACCGTCTTTGGCGGCGTAGGGGCAGGCTTTATGAACGTGCTGCTTTACTCAATCGTTGCAGTCTTTCTCTCCGGATTGATGGTGGGACGGACACCGGAATTCCTCGGCAGGAAAATTGAAGGCAAGGAAATGAAGCTTATTGCGGTTACCTTAATTGTCACCCCGCTGCTGGTTTTGCTGCCTACGGCGCTTGCATTGTACACGAATCCCGGCACAGTATCCAACCCCGGCTTTCACGGGCTCTCCCAGGTGCTGTATGAATACACCTCCTCGGCGGCCAACAACGGCTCCGGTTTCGAGGGTTTGGGGGATAACACGCTGTTTTGGAATATTTCCACAGGCGTTGTCATGTATATCGGCCGTTATTTCTCGTTTGTTACCCTGATGGCGGTAGCCGGTTCAATGGCGGCAAAGAAACCCGTGCCGGAAAGCACAGGAACCTTCCGGACTGACAGTGCCCTTTTTGGCACCGTATTTATCGGAACAGTGCTGATCGTTGGCGCATTGACATTTTTTCCGGCGCTTGCCCTTGGCCCGATTGCCGAATATTTGACGCTGAAGCCTTAGCGGCGGACCGGATGGAGGATATAGACTATGAGTACACGTAAAAGTGCAGTAACCAAGGATATTGTCGGCAACGCCATCAAGCAGGCATTTGTTAAGCTTGATCCGCGGGTCATGATGCGCAATCCTGTTATGTTCGTGGTGGAAGTGGGCTTTGTCATCACATTGTTTTTGGTTTTTGTGCCGGGAGCATTCGGCGGCAACGTATCTGCCGGCTTTAATGCGGCTGTAGCTGTGATTCTGCTGCTTACCGTGCTGTTCGCCAACTTCGCTGAAGCGTTGGCCGAGGGCCGGGGCAAGGCCCAGGCGGACTCGCTGAAGAAGACGAAAAAAGAGATTGTTGCCAATAAGGTGACAGGTCAAAGCATCAAGCAGGTTCCTTCTACAGAGCTTCGTAAGGGAGATGTTGTGGTCGTCTCCCAGGGCGAAATGATTCCGGGGGACGGCGAGGTCATTGAAGGCCTGGCCTCCGTAGATGAATCGGCTATTACGGGAGAATCCGCTCCTGTCATCAAGGAGACGGGAGGCGATTTCAGTTCCGTCACCGGTGGTACCAGGGTGATCAGCGACCAGATTAAAATCCGGATAACCAGCGATCCGGGGGAATCCTTCCTGGACCGGATGATTTCCCTGGTTGAAGGGGCCAAACGGCAAAAAACGCCCAATGAAATTGCCCTGAACACCGTTCTCGTCAGCTTGACCATCATCTTTTTGCTGGTGGTTATCACTCTTCCTATATTTGCTGATTATTTGGAGGTGCAGCTTGAAATTCCTGTTCTGGTTGCGCTGCTTGTCTGTCTGATTCCCACGACCATCGGCGGTTTGTTGTCTGCTATCGGAATCGCAGGCATGGACCGGGTCACCCAGTTCAATGTGCTGGCCATGTCGGGAAAGGCTGTAGAGGCCTCAGGCGACATTAATACCATTATTCTGGATAAGACCGGCACAATTACCTACGGGAACCGGATGGCCAGCGAGTTTGTTCCGGTTGGCAGCTCCAATGTGAAGGAAGTGGCGGATTGGGCAGCTGTAAGCTCCCTTCGTGATGATACGCCGGAGGGACGGTCCGTACTGGAGCTGATCAGCAAACAAGGTCTGGCTTACCAGAAGGAATTGGCCGAAGGTGCGGTGTTTATCGAATTCAAGGCGGAAACCCGGATGAGCGGACTGGATCTGAAGGACGGGCGCAAAGTCCGGAAAGGTGCAGTTGACGCAGTGAAAAGATGGGTGGCCGAGCAAGGGGGCATAATCCCGCAGGACTTGCAGCAAAAAAGCGATGCCATCGCCTCGGCAGGCGGCACACCGTTGGCGGTAGCCGTAGACCGGATCATTTACGGAGTCATTTACCTGAAGGATACGGTAAAGCCCGGGATGCGGGAACGATTTGACCAGATGAGAAGAATGGGCATCAAAACCGTAATGTGCACCGGTGACAATCCGCTCACCGCTGCCACCATTGCTGCGGAGGCGGGCGTGGATGATTTTATCGCTGAAAGCAAGCCTGAGGATAAAATTGCCGTCATCCGCCGGGAGCAGGCTGAAGGGAAGCTGGTGGCCATGACCGGGGACGGGACCAATGACGCTCCGGCGCTTGCCCAGGCGGATGTGGGAATCGCTATGAACAGCGGGACGGTGGCAGCCAAGGAAGCTGCTAATATGGTGGATTTGGATTCCGATCCCTCCAAAATTATCGAGGTTGTGGCCATCGGCAAGCAGCTTCTCATGACCCGGGGCGCCTTAACCACCTTCAGTATTGCCAATGATATCGCCAAATACTTTGCGATTATTCCGGCAATGTTTATGGCCGCCATTCCCGAAATGGAAATGCTGAATATTATGGGTCTTCACTCCCCACTGTCGGCTATTCTCTCGGCGTTAATCTTTAACGCCGTGATTATCCCGCTCCTGATTCCCCTGGCGATGAAGGGTGTCGCCTACAAGCCCATGAGCTCCTCCAGCCTATTGGGACGCAACCTGCTGATATTTGGCGCAGGCGGTGTGGTTGTACCGTTCATCGGCATTAAGCTGATCGATCTGATTGTTCAATTTATGGTATAGGAAGGCGGACAGACCATGAAAATCATAAATGTGACCCTCCGGATGAGCCTTCTGCTGATGGTGCTGGTTTTGGCCTACCAATTGGTAGTGACGGGGATTGCCCAGACAGTTGCGCCGGATAAAGCGGATGGCAGTCTGATTTATAACAGCAACGGGGAAGCAATCGGCTCTGCCCTGATCGGTCAGACGTTTACCTCACCCGAGTTTTTTCAGGGCCGGGTATCCAGCATCGAGTACAATGCGGCCTCCTCCGGAACACCCAATTATGCCCCCTCCAACACCGATATGCTGGAGCGGACGAAGGAAGCCATTGCCAAATGGCATACAGACAATCCCCAGGTTCCACTCAGTGAGCTCCCTTTAGATTTGGTTACCAATTCCGGTTCGGGGCTGGATCCGGATATCTCGCTTGCCGCAGCCAAAGTGCAAATTCCCCGCATCAGCGGCACAACCGGCATCAAGGCCGACCAACTGGAGCAATTGGTTGAAGCGCAAGCCGAGGCTCCGGATTGGGGGATTTTCGGTGAAGCGCATGTGAATGTGCTGAAGCTGAATCTGGCCTTGTGGGAATTAAAGGCTAAATAATGCGTGCGCAACCCTTTACGCCCTGACCGGCGGATGGGGCTGCTTGCGGTTTGGCGGAATGCTGCAACCGAAACCAGACAAATGGGAGGGTGAGTTATGGCACCCTATAAACGTAAAACCCCCGAGGAAATCCTGTATTCCATCTACCGTTTGCACCGCGGCAGACTTAAAATCATCATTGGCTCGGTGAGCGGCTCGGGCAAAACCTATCATATGCTGCAGGAAGGCAGGCTGCTGAAAAAACAGGGCATCGATGTGGTGTACAGCGCCGTCTCCACCATGCAGCGGGCGGAAACCGTGCAGCAGCTGGAGGACCTGGAGCGGGTTCCCAGCATCCACTGGCAGAAGAATGGGCAGGAGCAAAAGGATTTGCCCTTGGAGGCCCTTCTGGAGCGCAATCCCGAGGTGCTGCTGGTGGACGGTTTAGCCCACCGTAACCGGGAGGGCTCCCAATTCTCCACCCGGCTGGAGGACATCCGCTATCTGATGGATAAGGGCATCAGTGTGATTACAACCATCAATGTGTACGAGCTGGCCGGTGTGGGTGAAGAGATTTTTAAGCTGACAGGAATTAAGGCCGATGAAACGGTGCCGATGAATACGCTGGAGCTGGCTGATGAGATCCGCCTGATCGATGTTTCCCCGGAAACGATCCTGAAGCGGATTGAGGAAGGGATATTAGGGGACAAAACCCATCCTGCCCTGTCACGCCGAGGAAATCTGGGGGTGCTTCGGGAGGTGGCCCTGCGTCTAGTGGCGGAGGGAGTCAATGACTCGCTGGAAAAGCATCGTGAGGAGCAGGGGCTGATCGGACCCTCCGGAGCCTCTGAGCGGATTCTGGTATCCGCCCAGTATCATTGGAACGGCTCGCTTCATATCCGCAGAGGCCAGCAGATAGCCAAAAGGCTGGGCGGCGATCTGCATATTGTCACCTTCGCCGTGAAGGGAACGCCCTTGAATAATGAGCAGCAGGCTTTCCGGCATTCCATTCTGAAGCTGGCCAAACGGGTGGAGGCACGCTTTGAGGAGGTGCAGTTGGCCAGGTTGCGCGCATTGCCGGCCGCATTGGTTCGGTATGCTATTCAAATCAATGTAACGCGGATTGTGATGGGCCATTCACAAAAGAGCCGTTGGCAGGAAAAATGGCTGGGTTCGATTGCCAACCGTGTACTGCGGAAAACACGCAATA
>JAQSYT010000266.1 GCA_029256065.1 Paenibacillaceae bacterium | reverse complement strand
ACCCTCGCCGATGAGCATGGGTGTGCCAAAATCGGCAAAAGCCCGCATAAACACCAAGAGCCCGCCTGCCAGCAGGGTGGGGGTAATCAGGGGAACAAGGATCTTCCACATTCTCCGCAGCCCCGTGCAGTTCATGGCCTCGGCAGCCTCCATGAGAGAATGGTCCACATTCTTCAGGGCGCCGGACACATACATGAAGATCAAGGGAGACAGCTGCAGAGTCAGCACCAGCAGAATACCGGAGAAGCCGTAGATGTCAGGCAGGTTGATGGAAAATATATCCCTGGCGAAGCGGGTGATAACCCCGCTGCGGCCCAGCAGCAGAATCCAGGCATACGCCCCGATGAAGGGCGCGGACATGGAGGAGATCAGGATCAATATGCGGATGACTCCGCCGCCTTTGATTTTGGCCACCGTCATGATGTATGCCAGCGGTCCCGCCACCACAACAGACAGCAGGGTCACACACACCGTCACCTTGATGCTGTTCCACACGGCATTCATGTAATAGGCCTTGCTGAAGAATTTATGGAAGTAGGCCAGAGAGAACTCTCCTGTGGTGCCGTCAAAAAAGCTCTTGACCAGCAGCATAAACAGCGGCATGACCAAAAAAAGCATATACCCGGCAAAGATCACAATCGTGATCAGCGACCACATATCCCAACGCCTGCGGCTCATCATGGCTGCGCCCTCCCAGTGAGATTGGCTTCGCCTGAAGCGTCATACACATTGATGGAACGCGCAGATATAGCCAACCGGATGGTTTGTCCCGGCTCTACAGCGGCACTCTCCTCTGAGGGCTGGATCACCTCTACCGTCTGCCCGTTCTCCAGCTCTGCCATAAGATGGGTGTTCAGACCAAGGAACACATGATGAACCACCTTGGCGCGGAGTCCGGCTTCACCGCCGCTGAGCTCAAAATGCTCCGGCCGCACCGACAGCTTTACCTTCTGCGGCCCGCTTCCTGCCAGACCCTGCAGGCGCTCCGCAGGGAAGCTGTAGCCTCCGCCGGCGGTAATCACGGTGCTTCCATCCGCTCCTTGCTCTACAACCGCATCAAGAATGTTGGTGCGGCCGATGAAGGTGGCCACGAACAGATTGGCCGGATGCCGGTAAATCTCCCGCGGCGTGCCGATTTGCTGGATCACCCCGGAGCGCATCACAGCAATCCGGTCGGAAACCGTCATGGCCTCCTCCTGATCATGGGTCACATAAACCGTGGTAATGCCCACCTCCCGCTGGATGGTTTTGATGGCGTTTCGCATATCCACCCGCAGCTGGGCATCCAGGTTGGACAGTGGCTCATCCATCAGAAGCACATCCGGGTTGATGACAATGGCACGGGCCAGGGCCACCCGCTGCTGCTGGCCGCCGGAGAGATTTTTGGGCATCCGCTTGCGGTACACGTCGATCTGCACCGTCTTCAAGATATCCTCCACCCGCCGCCGCGCCTCTTCCTTGGGCACCCTGCGGTTCTGCAGGCCGAAGGCCACGTTCTCCTCCACATTCATATGAGGGAAAATCGCGTAGTTCTGGAACACCATCCCGATATTGCGTTTGCCCGGAGGCATTCTGTTAATCACCGTACTGTTGAAGGAAAGCTCCCCTCCCTCAATGCTGTTGAAACCCGCCACCATCCGCAGAAGCGTTGTTTTCCCGCAGCCGGAGGGACCCAGAAGGGTGAAGAACTCACCCTTCCGGATTTCCAGCGACAGCTCGGGAATGACGGTGGTTTCGCCGTATTTTTTCACGATATTGCGAAATGTGATGTCCACACTCATGCTCTGTCACCCGCTTCCCTTCCGCTTTCTTATTTGGCTACACTGGTGAACAGATCCTTGTATTTCTCGATGATCGCCGTTTTGTTGTCCGCCACATACGCTACGTCCTCTTCAATGGTCTTGATGCTGGTGATAGGCGTCATATAGCTGCCAATGGAGGCGTCGGCACGGAGGGGGCGGTTGGTGGTTTGCTGGCCCAACGCATCCTGGCCTTCCTTGGAAATCAGGAAATCGATGAACTTCTTGGCATTCTCCTGGTTTTTAGAGCCTTTGACAATCCCGGCTACCGCGTCCAGGAAGACTGTTCCCTCTGTGGGATAAACCACCTTCACCGGAGCGCCGTCCTTCACATAGCTTACAGCCGGGTCCTCATAAGTCAGAGCAACCACATATTCGCCGTCCGCTACACTCTTGTGGGCCTTGCTGGAGCCGCCGGCGATTTTGCCGTCCAGATTCTTGAGAAGTGCGGATACATAATCCCAGCCTGCCTGAGCGGTGTAGTCGCCGCCTTTAGCCTTCAGCATATTGGTCAGCTGGGCGAAGGCGGAGCTGGAGTTAGCCGGATCGGCCATGGCGATTTTCCCCTTCAGCTTGGGATTCAGCAAATCCGCATAGCCGTTGATGGGAATATCCCCCACCAGATTGGTGTTAACCAAAAGCACACTGCCGTCAGATACGTAAGAGGTCATATAGCCGGTTGTATTATGATGGCCCTCCACCAGATCCTTGTCGTTCCCGGACACATATTCCTGGAACAGATCCTTGTTGCTGTTAAACAAAGCGAAAGCGCCGCCGAACATCACATCCGCATACGGATTATTCTTTTCCGACTGGATCCGCTTGATTAGCTCGCCGCTGCCCGCCGAGACCAGCTCTACGGATATCCCGGATTGCTTTTCGAACAAAGGAATAATGGCATTGATCATCGCTTCGCTGTTGGGGGTGTAGATGACCAGCTTGCCTGAACCGGAGGCCGGGCTTGCGCCGGGACTGGAAGAACCGGAGGCTGTGCTTACACTTTCTGCACCGCTGTTTGAAGCCGTTCCACCACTCCCGCATGCTGTTACAAGTGCTATTACGAATGTAAGAATAAGTAACACATTAACCCGTTTTTTCATCTATAATCACCTCTTCTTTGAATGTGTCCTTATCTTACCTGCAAAAAAGCGTCCTTGAAATCCCAAAATCGAACAACATCGTCTAAAATACGCAACCATCATCACCTTTATTGTTATATAACATAACATTGCAGCCGGTATTTTTAATAGAACTAGTATTAACCAAATAAAAAAAACGCCAGAGCTCCCCATAAAGGGGTGCCCGGCGCCTTGCCGCATCACCTTCAGCCTTTAAAATCCCTCACATAAAAATATGCCGCGGATACGGCTCCAACCAATGCAACCGGATAGCTTGCAGCCGCGGCGTACCGGGCTACTTGTCTTCCTGGGGCTGCTTCATGAGAATCTGCGTCAGTTCTTTCATGAACATGTTAATATCCTTAAACTGCCGGTAAACAGAGGCAAAGCGCACATATGCCACCTCATCCACCGGATACAGCTCCTGCATGACAATCTCACCGATGGCACGGCTCTCCACCTCTGCTTGGGCAGTGGTGCGCAGCTGCATTTCCACCTCGGAAACCAGCGCCTCCAGCTGCTCCACGGACACCGGACGCTTCTCACAGGCCCGGATCAGCCCGCGCATTACCTTTTCCCGGCTGAATTCCTCCCGGCTGCCGTCTTTTTTAATTACCATCAGAGGCGTTTCCTCCACCATTTCGAAGGTGGTGAACCGTTTCCCGCATTTTTCGCATTCCCTGCGGCGGCGGATGGATTTATTCTCGTTGGCCGCGCGGGAATCCAGCACCTTAGTGCCTGCATAATCGCAATATGGACATTTCATTGATGTTGTTCCCTCCCGGTTATTCGCAGTTTACAATACGCCGGACAAGTTTCCAGCGGTTCCCTTGATTGAAGCCCGCGTCTTCGACACACAATAGCATTACCAACCGACAAGGAGGTGAACACACATGGGCGCAGGACAATCCCGCAGCAGCAACACACTGGTAGTACCTCAAGCCAACCAAGCTCTGGACCAACTGAAATATGAAGTGGCTCAAGAGCTGGGTATCGCCATCCCGCAAGACGGATACTATGGCAATATGGCTACCCGCGACACTGGCGCGATTGGTGGCCACATCACCCGCAAGCTGGTACAAATCGCCGAACAAACTCTTGCCGGAAAATAATGTAATGTAGGCTTTATACTAAAGCCAGGAGCAGCACCGGATGCCATTCCTTACAAGGAAGCGGCCTCCGGTGCTTCTTCCGTTTGCTTGTCCGCATATTCGTAAAGCTCCTGGTATTTATGATAATAATACATTACCTTGCGTACATAACGGCTTGTCTCTCCGAAAGGGATATTGTCCACCGATTCCAGACTCCCGTCCCAAACACCCTGCTCCAGCCATTCATTGACATTGCCCGGCCCTGCATTGTATGAGGCAAGAGCCTTCACCAGATCCTGGTCGTACATGCGCAGCAGTGTAGACAGATACGCCGTACCCACGCGAATGTTCACCTCCGGCTGCTCCATCTCCCGCAATGTCAGTCCTTCGAACCTCCGCTCCTGCAAGATGGATTTGGCCGTGAGCGGCATCACCTGCATGATGCCCACTGCTCCTTTGCCGGATTCCGCCTGAGGCCGGTAGTTACTTTCCACCCGGATCACCGCGGCAACCAAACGTGGGTCCAGCTCCACATCGGCAGCAGCCTGCTCAATTTCATCCCGGTACATAATCGGGTAGATCAACCGGCTGATCCACTCGCTCCTGTAGAAGAGAACCAGGACAAGCAGGAGCAGCACCAGAGCGAACCAGCGCTTCTTTTGCCTGCTTTTCATGCCAGCCTCTTCTTGCGCCAGTATTGCTCCACCTGCTGTTCGGTTTCCTCCGGCGCACCGCTGTTGTCTATAACGGCGTCTGCCCATTCCTTCTTCCACTCAAGAGGCATCTGGGCAAGAATCCGCTGCTCCGCCTCTTCCCGGCTTAAGCCGTTGCGGGTCATCAGCCGCTCCAATTGGACATCAGGGTCGGCAGCCACTACCAGCACCTCCTGGAACAAATCCTCCATCTGCGTTTCAAACAAAAGCGGCACATCCGCCACCACCAGCTTGTCCGGTGAAAGGCGCTCCGCCTCCGCCATACGCTCTTGCATCAGCTTAATGATGGCAGGATGCAGCAGCTCCTCCAGCTGCTTGCGCCGGACTGCATCCTCAAACACCAGCCTGCCCAGCTCCTTGCGGTTCAGGGTCCCATCCCCGTGCAGAATCTCCGGACCGAAGGTCCGGACTACCTCTAGAAGCGCGGGGGCACCGGGCTCCACAACCTCCCGGGCCAGGATATCCGCATCAATGATGATGGCCCCGCGGGAGGCCAGCATCCGGGATACTGTACTTTTGCCGCAGGCAATGCCTCCAGTTAATCCGATATTCATGAATAACGCACTCCCGTTGCTTCTAATCTTAAAATCCGATTACATGATTACATCAGTCTGAACAAACCCATCAGCATCAGGATACAGCCGGGCAGGACCGATAATTTCCTGATCCATTGGACATTGGAATACATAAATCCGAACCGCAGCCCGCCGAGAATGAAGCTCCCGGAGGCCACAGCGATTACGGCGGAGGTCAATAGCGGGGTATAGCCGATAAACGCAGCGCCGATTCCTGCTCCGAAGGCATCCAGTGACAGGGCCAAGCCTAACCATGCGGCCTCCATAGCGGAGATGTTGCCGGAGCGGTCCATATCTGCGGCGGACGGCGTCCGCAAAATCTGAATAACCAAGCCCAGCCGCTTCAGCTCGATGGACAGCACCCGCGCCACCTGCCCGTTTTCCTGCTCATCCTCTTGCTTTTCACCGGAAGCAGCGGCGTCAGTTTCCGATTCCCCGGATTCCCCGCTTCTCCTCATTTGGATAACCGCCCAAAAACCCAGTCCGATCAGAATGACAGCACCGGCGGTTTTGGCAACACCTGCGGGAATATATACAGTCACTGCCACACCGATCTGCATAGCGGCAAAAAACACCAGCCCGGACATCAATGCAATAATAAGCACAGACAGAACCGGAATTTTAATTTTTCGCAAGCCATACATGGCTCCTACCCCAAAACCATCCAAACTGACCGCCAACGCTAATGCCAACAAGGATACCAGATGCGGCACCGTAAACCCCTCCCAAGCCTTATGAGATGGCTGCATACCCGTAAATATTGCAGATCACTCACATCTTATGGCATAGGCTTGGTCCTGGTGCGCCGCTATCGTATAACCGCCCCGTATAGAACTCGCGGGGCTAGTATAACAATCAGCTCTTATTGGGCCGCTCAGCAACCCGGCGCAGCTTCTTCATCCGAGCGGTCACCTCCGGCTGGCAATGAGGGCAAAAATGGGTGCCGCGTCCCGCCAGCACCGTTTTCTCGATGGGCCTGCCGCATTGGCCGCAGGGCTCGTTTTTGCGTCCATAGGCCTTCAGCTGATGCTGGAACATCCCCATTTCTCCCTGCCCGTTGACATAGGACTTGATGGAGGAGCCGCCTGCTTCCACGGACTCCGCCAATGTATCCACAATGGCCTGGTGAAGCCGCTTCAGCTCGGGGGCAGACAGGCTGTTCGCAGGTCTTGCCGGATGGATGCCGGCCGTGTGCAGAGCTTCATCGGCATATATATTGCCAATGCCCACAATTACCTCTTGGTTCAGGAGGAGGGGCTTGATCTTGGTAGGCCGGCCTGCAATCCGGGCGTTGAAGGCCGCCAGCGTAAATGCCGGGTCCAGCGGCTCCAGCCCCAGCTTGTGCAGCGGCGGGCTCACCCACTCCTCCCCCTTCCGGAACAGATGCATGGTACCAAACTGGCGCACATCCTTGTAACGCAGATCCGTCCCATCTGTAAAATGGAACAGCACATGGGTATGCAGCTCCTTAGGGGTCTCCGCAGGAAAAACACCATACCGTCCCTCCATTCTCAGGTGAGAAACCAGCACCAGATCATCCAGCAGAAACCGGAGGAACTTCCCCCTCCGCTCCACATCCTGGATGGTCTGCCCCTCGAGGAGCCTGGCGAATTCCTCCGGCTCTCCAGGCAGGCGGATAATCCGCGGCAGCCCCACAGAGACGGAAGCGATGGTTTTTCCTTTGACCAGCATTTGCAGTGTGCGCTTGACCGTTTCCACCTCTGGCAGCTCCGGCATCTGTCATTCCTCCCTATGTTGTAATGGCGTTACGCCGTTTATTTCGCTTCGTACCAGTTCTCGCCCTCGTTCACATCCGCCTTCAGCGGCACATTCAGCTCCAATGCGGATTCCATCACTTCAGGAACCAGCTTGCGCATCACCGGCAGCTCCTCCTCCGGCACCTCGAAGACAAGTTCGTCATGCACCTGCAGAAGCATCCGGCTATTCAGCTTTTCTTCCACCAGACGCTCGGCCATACGGACCATAGCCAGCTTAATAATATCCGCAGCCGTGCCTTGGATAGGCGTATTCATGGCTGTCCGTTCCGCAAAGGAGCGGAGATTGTAGTTGGAGGCGTTG
>JAQSYT010000265.1 GCA_029256065.1 Paenibacillaceae bacterium | reverse complement strand
CTGTAAGTAAGCAGCCCTCCGTTGCGGCTTCAGGTTAGCGGAAGGGATTTTCCGCTATTTCCGAGAGTACAGGGACTCAGCCTGCATGAACGGAAGTGAATTTCCGTTAATGGTGCTATTTCACCCTGAATTTCCCTGGAAATAAGATAATAGCGGTAAAATACTTCCGCTATCTGCTCTTTTCGCTGCTGTGGCACCCTTTAACGGAAAATGCCTTCCGTTATTCTGCGCCAACCTGAACCAATCTGCGCCAACCTGATCCGGACTGACCTGACTTGGCCAAATTATCATCGGAAGCTCCGAATTTTACCAATGAGATACACGTTACTTTTCGAGAGGAGGTAAACGTATGAAGCAACCCGAATCAAATTCCGCCGGAAAAACCATCATGCTCCAGGGAACCGCCTCGGATGTGGGCAAAAGCATCCTGACTACTGCGTTCTGCCGGATTTTCGTTCAGGACGGTATCCGGACCGCTCCCTTCAAATCACAGAATATGTCTCTGAATTCCTATGTGACCCCGGACGGGAAGGAAATCGGCCGGGCCCAGGGACTGCAGGCGGATGCCTGCCGGATTGCCGCCACCACGGATATGAACCCGATTCTGCTGAAGCCGGTGAAGGATATGACGGCGCAGGTGGTGGTCCATGGCCGCCCCCTGCGGAATTATGAGGCCCGGGCATACCGGGAGGAGTATCTGGAGGAGGCCGGGGGAATCGTCCGTGAGGCGCTTGGCCGGCTGCGTGAAACATATAGTCTGGTTGTTATCGAAGGGGCGGGAAGCCCTGCGGAGATTAATCTGAAGGACCGGGATATCGTCAATATGCGGCTGGCAGGGTGGGCTGATGCTCCGGTGATCCTGGTGGCGGACATTGACCGGGGAGGCGTTTTTGCTTCCATCGTAGGCACCCTGGAGATTCTGGAGCCCCATGAACGGGACAGGATCAAGGGCTTTGTGATCAATAAATTTCGCGGGGATGTGACTCTGCTGCAGCCGGGTCTGGATTGGCTGGAGGCTAGAACCGGCAAGCCGGTGCTGGGCGTGATCCCTTACCTGCCCCGCCTGGGGCTGGAGGATGAGGATTCCGCCTCGCTGGATTCCAAGCGGGAGCAAGGCCGCCGCAAGGCGGCAAACACCCTTCAGAAGAAGGACAGCGGGACAGGAGCGACGGTGCAAGGCTCCGGCATCTCAGCAAAGCCATCTGCGGATGGAAATGACCCCCCCGCACACAAGCTGGACATTGCAGTCCTGCGCCTGCCCCGGCTGTCCAACTTTACCGACTTCGATCCCCTGCACGAGGAACCGGATGTGGAGCTCCGGTATGTGGAGCATCCGGAGGAGTGGGGAATTCCCGATGCGGTGATTCTGCCGGGCAGCAAAAACACCATGGACGACCTGGCGTTTATCCGGGAGGCCGGTCTGGCGGATAAGCTGCTGGAGCACCGTGCTTCGGGAGGTGCTGTGCTGGGCATCTGCGCCGGCTACCAGATGATGGGCAGCCGCTTATTGGACCCGGACCATGTAGAATCGGACAGAGAAGAAGCGGAAGGGCTTGGTTTTTTTCCTGTAGAAACAGTATTCACTTCCGTGAAAAAAACCGTGCGGGTAGAGGGGGAGGGCAGCCTTTTTACCCGGGAAAGCACTCATTCCATTGAAGGCTACGAAATCCATATGGGCGAAAGCCGGTTTCTGGAGCCGGTGTCCTATCCCTTCCGGGTATCTGAATCTATTGTGTCCACGGAGCGGGCGGAGCCCCATGCGGAAGGGGCCCAATCGGAGGACGGGCTGGTGTGGGGCACGTACATTCACGGGATATTGCACAATGATACACTGCGGAGAAGCTGGCTGAACCGGCTGCGGGAGCGGAGAGGCTGGACGCCGGAGGAGCAGCTGCTGCAATTCGGCAAACGGCGGGACGAGGCCATTGACCGGCTGGCAGACCACGTACGCCGCCATTTGGATATGGAGCGGATTTATGCGATGATAGAATAAAAGCAGTTATTATTGAGAGGAGGAATATGGATGCGGATTTATACACGGACCGGGGATGCGGGCCAGACAGGAGTCATCGGCGGCCGGGTGGATAAGGACGACAACCGGGTGGAGGCCTACGGCACCGTAGACGAATTAAACTGCTTTGTGGGGCAGGCCATGGCCAGTCTGGACGCGGCGAAATTTGAGGATATGCTGCAGGAGCTTAAAGTCATCCAGAACGAGCTGTTCGATATGGGCTCCGATCTGGCTTTGTTCAAGCCGGGTTTGAGGCCGTATAAGGCCACTCCCGAAATGACCGTTAAGCTGGAGCAGCTGATTGACCGCTACGACGGGGAAACACCGGATATTACCCGGTTTGTTTTGCCAGGCGGAAGCCCCGCCTCCTCCTTGTTCCATGTCTGCCGGACAGTCTGCCGCCGTGCCGAGCGCCGTGTGGTGACACTGGCCCGCACAGAGGAAATTAACCAGCCGGTGCTTACCTATCTCAACCGGCTGTCGGATTTATTCTTCACCATGGCCAGAGCCGCCAACCACCGGGAGGGAGTGCCCGATTCGGAGTATGAACGGAGCGGGGAGGTATTCCGCAGGAAGTCATGAGCTATTATGAGCCGATTACGTATATTGTCCCGGAGGAGGATGACGGCCTGGAGCTGAAGGCTGTGCTCCGCCGGAGATTAGCCTTGTCCCGCAAGCTCATGTCCCGTCTGAAGCTGACGGAGGAGGGAATTACCGTCAACGGGGAGCGCCGGTATACCAGTGTGCGCGTCAAAGCCGGGGATGTGGTGGAGGTGCGGATGGAGGAAGAGGATTCCGAGGATATTCTCCCTCAGGATCTGCCGGTGGATGTGATTTTTGAGGATGATCATCTCTTGATTGTGAATAAGCCGGCGGGCACCATCGTCCACCCCACCACCGGACACTGGTCCAATACCCTTGCCAACGGTGTAGTCCATATGTGGCAGCAGCGGGGCTTGCGCATCCGCTTCCGTCCCGTCCACCGTCTGGACCGGGAGACCTCCGGGGTTCTCGCCATTGCCAAGAACCCTTATGTCCACCAGCATATTTCCGAACAGATGAAGGCCGGAAAGGTGGAGAAGGAGTATACCGCCCTGGTTCACGGAAGGGTTGAGGAGGAGGGGGGAACGGTGGATGCGCCGATTGACCGCAACCCGGATTCGCCCCATTACCGGATCGTCACCCCGGACGGTTATCCCTCTGTTACCCACTACAGAGTAGTGGAGCGTCTGAAGGATGCGACACTTCTGGCCATCCGGCTGGAAACCGGACGGACTCACCAGATCCGGGTGCATATGGCCCATGTGGGACATCCCTTAATCGGGGATCCCATGTACGGCACACCCGAGGACCGGGAAGCTCATCCCGGCGGCAGGCATGCCCTCCATGCATCGCGGTTGGGATTTACCCATCCGGTGTTGCGGACATCCTTAGTCTTTGAAGCGCCCTTGCCTGCTGATCTGGCGCTACTGTTGTCGAGCTTAAGGTAAAATGTTATGATAATTTTATTCGACGTACGGATGCGGCGTATCGGTTAAACGGAGGAAGATGAAGCTGATGACGGTTACATTTTACGGATATCCCCCCTGCGGCACCTGCCGCAATGCCTTGAAGTGGCTGAAGGCTCACGGTGTGGATGCAGTAGTGAAGGATATTACTGCCGAACCTCCCGGCAAGGAGGAACTGAGGCAAGTGGCGGAGCTGGCCGGTCTGGACATCCGCAAGCTGTTCAACGTATCCGGACAGGTCTACCGGGAGCTGTCCCTGAAGGACCGCTTGCCTGGTATGAGCGAGGAAGAGATGCTGGAGCTTCTGGCGGGGAACGGCAAGCTGATTAAACGTCCTGTGCTCACAGACGGCAGCAAGGCTACGGTCGGTTTTAACGAAGAGGAATTCAGACAGGCGTGGGCCTGACGGGAGCGGGAGTGTCAGTTAATGTCGAGATGGAGATCCGCCAAGCTGAACCGTCTCGGTTCAGCTATATTTAGCGAGGTTGCGGGCTGGAAGCAGGAAGCACGGGATAAAGGCCTTGATCTTATCGATCTGGGGATCGGCAGTCCTGACGGACATCCGGATGAGGCAGTCGTCCGGGAGCTGGCCCGGGCTGTGCAGGACAAAGGCAATTATGGCTACCCGTCCTCCGAGGGAAGCCTGGCGTTCCGGGAGGCTGTTGCCGATTGGTACGGCTACCGCTTCGGTGTGGAGCTTGATCCGCATAAGGAAATAACGGCCTTGATGGGCTCCCAGGACGGGCTATCCCATCTGGCCATGGCTGTGGCCAACCCCGGAGATACTGCCATTGTCCCTGATCCCGGCTATCCCATTTATTCAGCCAGTCTGGTGCTGGCCGGGGTGGAGCCTTACCCTGTCCCGCTTCTGCCTGAGCATGGCTATCTGCCTGATCTGGACTCCATTCCGGCCTCTGTGCTGGATAAGAGTGCCTTCATGCTGATGAATTATCCTAACAATCCCTTGTCTGCCGTGGCCGATCTATCTTTTTTTGAGAAATTGGTGTATCTTGGATTCAGGCACGACCTGCTGCTCATCCACGATATCGCTTACTCCGAACTGGCTTTTGACGGTTATCGCCCCCCCAGTATCCTAGAGATTAAAGACGCCAAGCGAACAGCTGTTGAATTCCATTCCTTGTCCAAAAGCTTCAATATGGCCGGCTGCCGGATCGCCTTTCTGTCCGGTAACGAAGATGCGGTCTCCTCCCTCAAGACACTGAAGTCGAATATCGATTACGGTGTGTTCGAGGCAGTGCAGCAGGCAGGGATTGCAGCCATGCGTGAGGATATCCGTTCAGGTTTGGGCGGCCGGAATACCTTGGTGTACCAGGCCCGGAGGGATCTTCTGCTCGGGCGTCTGGAGGAGTGGGGCTGGAGAATTCCGAAGCCCAAGGCGACGATGTTTGTATGGGCGCCAGTCCCGGGAGGGGCAACCTCCCGCAATTTTGCAAGGGAGCTTGCCGTTCAAACCGGGGTGATTGTCATTCCCGGCGATGCATTCGGTCAATATGGGGAGGGGTATGTGCGGATCGCTCTGGTTCAGAATGAGGATATGCTTAAGGAAGCGGCAGACCGGATCGGGCGTTTTTTGTCCGGGCAACAGCAGCGCTGACTCCGGCAGGTTATGCGCCTCTCCTCATATCGGGTCTGTGGCAAGGACTTTGGTTTTCGTTGCTATACGGATATAATTTCAAGCCATTCTGTCTATGATGGTAATATAAGCACCGTAAACGGTGCGTGCGCAAAATTTATACAGAAAGTAAGGTGATATGATGGACTCCATTCAATCTTTGTCCGAGCTTTTGTCCGAGCAGAAGGCCGGGTCGTTCGTTGAAATTCCCGGCAAGCTGGCCCGTACCTTCGGGCAGACCACGATTTCCACCACCCTGCCGGTGAGTAAGCTTCTCTCCATTTATGAGGTGGACCTGGAAGTGCAGCGTTCCATTATCCCGCAAAACCTGACTAAGCTGATTGATTACATCCAGCTGTTTCTGGATCATCAGCAAACCGTGTATTTTCCGGGGATTATCCTGTCCGCCCGCGGAGCAGGGGAATATGACGAGAATGCCGGCGTATACCGGCTGAAAGCCATCGAGAAGCTGTATGTGGTTGACGGACAGCACCGTCTGGCCGCCTTCCAGCGTCTGACGGAATCCTTCCAGAGCCTTATGGCCCGGGCCAAGGACCGCCGGGAGTATGACAAGATGGAAGAGATTTCACAGAAGCTTAACAGCCTTTACCAGTTCCCCATGTCCGTCATGATCTATCTGGATATTGACGCACGGCAGGAACGGCAGCTGTTCAGTGACATCAACAAGCTTCCCCGGAAGATCGGAGGCAATCTGGCCGTTCTCCGCGACCAGCGCCGTTTCTACCATGTGGTGGCGTCCCGTCTGGCCGGAAGCGATCCGAATCTGCAGGACATCGGTGTGGATATGTTCACCGAACGCGGCAAGGGCCCGGAATTCCTCTGGTCCTATCACCTGCTGGTGGAGGTTATGTGTGCGCTGTTCGAGGGCCGCATGCGCTCCTCCGCCCGCAACAACGGCTATCAGTTTACGGAACAGGAAGAGGATGACGCCATCAAGGAAGCCTCCTTCTATCTGGACCGCCTGGTGGCTTATCTGCCCAAACCCGGCAAGGGCGTGATCGCCTGGTCCGAGAATGTGCAGCTGGCGCTGGCGCTGTTCTCCCATGAGGAAGCCGTCAAAACCGGCAGCTTCAACCGTTATTCCCTGGAGCATGCTCTGAAGATTCTGCCCCATATCAACTGGGACGGCATCTATGTTGGGGAGGAAAAGGACCGTCTGCCGAGACGGAGCCGGATTATGAAGGCGTACCAGTATATCAAGGAATTCTACAACAATAACCAACTGATCTTAATCGGGACGAAGGAGGATGCGGGCTAATGGAAGGCTTATGCTTAAATATGACCATTCATCCGTTCTGCGACCGGTTTGGGCTGGCTACGATTTCTTTGCCGGTGCAGGATTTGTTGAACTATACCGCAATTGATTCCATGGTGCAGCGCAAGCTCTCCGGCATGCAGCGCCGCAAAATCGCCAATTATCTGCAGGAGCGGGAGCTGGACCATGTGTTCTTCGGTCCCGTGACCCTGTCTCTGCGCGATGTCAGCCAGCTGGCCCGTGACGAGGAAGGCAGCCTGTATCTGCGCCATGGCTCCAAGCTGAGCATTCTGGATGGGCAGCACCGGATTATGGCACTTGGCTATGTCAATGAGCAAATGCTGAAGGAAGTCCGCCGTTATGAGAAGAAGCTGGCTGCACTGAAGCTCAAGATCCGCCGCCAGGGGGAAAATGAAGAGCTGAAGGAAGAAGCCGCCCAAATGGAAGGCATTCTGGAGCAGCTGGAAAAACGCCGCCTGGATTTGGTGGAAACGGAACTGTCCGTGCAGCTGTATGTAGGCTTAACTGAAGAAGAGGAAAAGCAGCTGTTCGGCGACATTAACTCCAAGGTACAGCTGGTCAGCAAGGAGCTAGGCCATTCCTTCGACTCCACGGATCCGCTGAATCTGGTGATCCAGCAGGTAGCCGACCATAACGTCTACCTGAAGGCAGCCGGTGTGGAGAAACGCAGCAACCTGACCTCCTTCAACAAAAACTTTACGTCCTTCAGCTGGCTGTATTCTACCTCCGTCATGCTGTTTTCCGGACGTTTGCAAACCTCCTATGAGCTGGCACGCAGGGTCAGAAAGGCTCCAGCCACCTATGTGGAGATATTGCACCAATTCTTCAACACGATTCTGCCTTTGATGCCGGAGCAGCCGGGCTTGCCCCAATCCTCCACCTCCAGCCGTGTGATGCAGGAGGGCATTGCTCTCTATGCCCATCAACACCTGTTCAAAAACG
>JAQSYT010000264.1 GCA_029256065.1 Paenibacillaceae bacterium | reverse complement strand
GCCGCTCCGGCGGTAACATAAACCCGCTTGCCCGCAAGCTTCTTCCTGTACTCCTCCAGTTGGGGAAGCACCTGTTTATGCTCTCTTGAAATAATCTCTTCTACCTGCCCGCTGACGTTCAGAACCCGGCCCAGCTCCCGCAGCCAGGCATCCGTTCCCGCTACGCCGTAGCCCTGGGGTGATTTAATCTCGGGGACACCGTACACCTGCTCCAGCGCTGCCCCCAAATAGGTGCCCAACGTTTGGCATACCTGAATGGTGGCCGCCGCCTCCGATATCCGCTCCAGCTGCCCAATTGTGGAGAACGGCACAATGTACTCCGCTTCATAGCCTAGTTCTCCCAGCAGATCATCAAAGACATGCGAACCCCAAAAGTTGATAACATTCACCTTGTTTGTTTTCTTCTCCGGCAGCTTGACGATTTTGCGGACAATGGCATGATAAGCCGAGTCGAAGCCGGTGGTCCAGATTTTGGATTTGAAGCCTTCACAGTAGCAGCCGATGACCGGAATCCCCAATTCTTCCGTCAAGCGCTCCACAGCCCCCTCCACATCATCCCCGATGATTCCCGAAGCGCAGGAGGTGGTGATAAAAACAGCCTTGGGCTCTACCCGCCGGAACGCCTCCCGCACCGTATCCTCCAGCTTCTCGATCCCGCCGAAGATGGTATCGTGCTCCGTCAGATTGGTGCTGAAATACCGGCCATTCACCGCAGGCAGATCTCGCTCCATCTGGCCTACACGGTATACGAAGTTAAAGGAGAAAAAATCTCCGGCGCAGCCTACAGGTGCGTGGTTCACCACCACGGCATCCTGAATCATGGCCAACTGGCACAGGGCATGGCCCGAGGCGCAGCCCATACACTGGCTGAAGCTCCTGGGGCTGTCCTGCAATTGTCCGCGGAGGGAGCAGCCCACCAATTCACCGGCGGTCCCCTCGAAGCCGGTGATCGAGCCGATCCGTGACTCGCGGATTTGCACACCTGGCGTGCTGATATTGATTTTGCTCATGTTTCCATCTCCCCATCTCCCGTTTCATCATTAGCACTATACCGAAGCAGAACAAAAAAAGAGGCCGTATCCCTTCTTACGCAAGGGTACATGGCCTCTGGTGATCCAGTCAGCACTATTCATAGTAATGTAGTGTGTTTTATCGGTTATATGGCTTGTTATTTGTTATATCATATTTTATCACTGACTAATAGCCTTTACGGGTCATAAAAAAGGAAAAAATTAGTGAGCATTTTGTGTCAACTAAAAAATGATACTAATCGTACATTTTATAGAAGAATTCGTTTGGAACTCCGCAGCACGGACAATGATGGCAATGTGGAGCCTGTGCGGAGCAAGCAGTTGACAAAGCCAATATCGCCTTATTAATCATAGCGGTTCCTTCTTTAAGGAAACCTTCACTTTTGGTATACTGGATAGATATTCATAAGCAGCACCGCCAGTAAACCTATGTGTTTGGTCCAGGAAGGAACTGTGAACGGAAATGATCCAGTTGTTTCAGAATGCACAATCGCAAAAATTAAAACCAGCCGCCATGCTGGGCTCCTGGTGGACTTGGCTTCTTTTAGGCAGTGGAGCGGGCCTCTTGTCAGGCACCGCCTCTGCTTTTTTTCTTACGGCGCTGAGCTATGTAACCGATCTGCGGATGCAGCATAGCTGGCTGCTTTTCCTGCTGCCTCTGGGCGGGGCGTTGGTCAGCTTTCTATACCTGAAGGTGGGCAAAACCAGCGGCAAAGGCAATAATCTCATCCTGGAGCAAATCCATGACGGCCAGGAGGCTGTTCCACTCCGGATGGCGCCTCTGGTATTGGCCGGAACCCTGATTACCCACCTCTTCGGTGGCTCTGCCGGGCGGGAGGGTACCGCCGTGCAGATGGGCGGCAGCTTGGCCGACGGCTTCGGGCGGCTCCTGCGGGTGTCCCCCGCTACCCGTCGCATTCTTCTTATCTGCGGCATCAGCGGCGGCTTCGGCTCTGTCTTCGGCACACCGCTTGCCGGAACGGTCTTCAGCCTGGAGGTTTTGGCCATCGGCTTTATCTCCCACGAGGCGCTGCTGCCGGCTTTTATCGCCAGCCTGGTGGGTCATCTGACCACCACTGCCCTGTGGGGTGTGCCCCATTTGCATTACAGCATGGGGGCGGTGCCGGATTTTTCCCTGATAGTGGCAGGCAAGGTTGCCGTGGCTGCTGTTGCCTTTGGACTGGTGAGCCTGATCTTTAGCGAACTGACTCATTTTCTGAAAAAATGGTCTGCCCGGTTCTTCTCCAATCCCATGCTGAAAAGCTTCGTAGGCGGTATCGCCGTCATCCTGCTGGTGTATGCGGTGGGAACCCGGGACTATCTGGGGCTTGGCGTCCCGCTTATTCAAGAGGCCTTCAACGGCGGCGCCTCCCTCTTAGCCTTCGCCTGGAAGCTGCTGTTTACCGCCGTTACCCTGGGCACCGGCTTCCAAGGAGGAGAGGTGACTCCGCTGTTTGCCATCGGAGCCACATTGGGCCAGAGCTTGTCCGGTCTTCTGGACCTGCCTGTCCCGTTTTTGGCCGGACTGGGCTTTATCGCCGTTTTTTGCGGAGCCGCCAACACACCGATTGCCTGCTTTATCATGGGCATTGAGCTGTTCGGATCACAAGGCGCGCTGTATATGTTCATGGCCTGCCTCATCAGCTACCTGGTCTCGGGCCACACAGGCATCTATACCTCCCAGCGAATAGGCAGCGCCAAATTCCCGCTGGCACTTCCACCTAATGCCACTCTAAGCCAGCTTACGGGGCTGCTGCCCGCCGGGAATCCCAAAAAGGACAAAAAAAGAACCTGATCCTCCGATCAGATTCTTTTTTTTGAGTATGTTCGATTTCTGGTTTATGTTACGATTACAAGGTTCTTTTATTCAGAAGGAGTGTTACGCTTGACTGCTTACCTATTTGTACTCTGTGTCGGCCTGCTGGCTGGAATGGTCAGCGGCGTGATCGGCACAGGGTCCTCCATCATGCTTTTGCCTGTCCTTGTGTTTTCCTTCGGTCCCAAACAAGCCGTTCCGATAATGGCCTTGGCCGCAATATTGGCGAATCTCTCCAGAGTGGTCGCTTGGCGGCGGGAAATCGATTGGAAAGCCTGGGCAGCATACTCCATCACTGGCGTACCGGCGGCAGCCCTTGGTGCCCGGGTGCTGTGGACCTTGCCTGCCTCTTTCGTGGATATCGCACTGGGCCTATTTTTCCTGCTTATGATCCCGGCACGGCATTGGATTGATGCCAAGAAATGGAAAATTCGCTTATGGCAGCTGTCTGCTGCGGGAGCCATCATCGGCTTTTTGACAGGCGTCGTCCTATCTACCGGCCCCCTGAGCGTTCCGGCCTTTACCGCCTACGGCTTAGCCAAAGGGGCTTTCCTGTCCACAGAAGCAGCAAGCTCACTGGTATTATATATCAGCAAGGCAGTCACCTTCCGCGAATTAGGGGCACTGCCGCCAGAAGTGATAATGAAAGGAGCGATAGTCGGCTCCTCCCTGATGGCCGGGACATTCCTGTCGAAACGGATTGTGCAGCGGATGAGTGTGGTCTCGTTCCGATTCACCCTGGACCTTCTGCTTCTTGTCTCCGGTATCTCACTGCTGTGGACGGCGCATCATTGGCGCTGATATCCCCGTTCGCCAGCTTATACCGGCAATCTGTAGTATGGAAGGGTAACTGTCTGTTCAAAGCCCAGCTTCTGTGCCAGCCGGTATGAGCCGTTGTTCCCCAAGCGGCAGGACCAAACTGGCTCCAGGTTGTTTTCCAGACAGAAATCAATCAGCGCCGAACATACGGCAAACGCATATCCCTTGCCACGGCAGCTTTCCGTGGATTCAATACCGATTTCCAGTTGGCCTTCGTTGCGGTACGCAGAGAAAGCCGTAGCCGCAGGCTCGCCGTCCTGAAGAGCAGTGAAGCCTTTCCCTTCTTCCAGAAACTGCTCCACATCCCGGAAAAAGAAACGGGGCACAACCGCACCTGGCTGCCGGTGAAACAGCTCGGCAGTGGTTTGCACCACCTGATGGTCCCGCTGCAAATGGTTTTTCTTAGCCTCCGCAAACACTACCGGATTAAAGCGGAAATTAACCCGGGTATCCCGCAGGATTGCGTTGTCCCCATCGGCAGCTTGGCCTGCGTCCTCCAGCTTCGCATGATGGGATTGGATAACGGACTCCACTAAAACATCCCAGTCCCCATCCGGATCAGCTTGTAGCCATTCCGGCTTAGAGCGGCTGCCGTCCGCATTGGTGAACCGGTTGGACAGCCACTCTTCAAACCGGGGGTTTCCCCTCTTGCCGAACAGCAGCGACATGCCATAGGGATGCGCTGCATAAAATGCCTGCGGATCCGTTTCACTGTCCGCGTAAACCTCTCCCTCCGCGCCCTGCCAAAGCACGCTTTGGACAAACATCGTGTTGATGCCCATGCTGCGCAGTGCCTTATCCGCCTTGCCATAATCCTTTCTCTCCAACCTGACCATCCGTCACAGCCTCCCGCCAACGATTCCGTCTTTCTATCTCTCTATTAAACCCCGATAGCTGATTTTACCGCTTCCCGAAATGGAAGTCTACTCCAATTTCAGCCGCAGTGCATAGGACTCTACTGCAAATTCCTCCATACCGTCCTCCCTGGCAAAGCGAACACCGGCTAACAGCACGCTTTCCTGCAGCAATTCGTCACAATGCTCCAGCGCCAATGCCAGCTCCGGGTCGGCATCCAGCACCAGCAGGACTCTTTTGTCGATAGGGAGCTCCAGCTTCTTGCGGTAATCCTGAATAATCCGCACCACCTCGCGGACCAGGCCCTCTTCCTTCAGCTCCGCAGTCAGTTCTGTGTCCAACGCCGCAGTTATGCCATAACCGGAGGCAGAGGCCAAACCGTCCCGAGCCTTCTTTTCTACCAAAAGTTCTTCAAAAGGCAGCCGCACCATCCGGTCTTCCACAGCAACCTCAACGAAGCCATCCTTCACCACTTGACGCGCCGCCTGCCCGGTCAGCAGCTTCAACGCCTGCTGGATGGGAGCTACCAAAGGCCCGTAGGTTTTCCCGGCCAGCTTCAGATTCAGCTTAAAGGTGACGTCCATCAATTCTCCGTCCTCCTGCAGCACCTGAATGTCCTTGACATTGATCTCCTCCCGGATGATCGCGCCGAACCGCTCTGCCGACAAAGGCTGCTCCATGACAAGAAGCAGACGGGACAAGGGCTGTCTGGTTTTAAGCCCTGTTTCATTGCGGATATTCCGGGCCAGCTCCACCACCTGCCGGACAGTTTCCATTTGCTTTTCCAGCTCCGGATCGGAAAGCGACCCATCCCCCCGTGGATAGTCTGCCAGATGGACGCTTCCTTCCCCGCCCAAATTCCCGTACAGCTCCTCTGCAAGAAAAGGCATGTACGGCGCAGTCAGCCGGGCCAGAGTCAGCAGCACCTGCCGCAGAGTCTGGTACGCCTGAAGCTTATCCGCAGACAGTCCCTCCGCCCAGAACCGCTCCCGGGAACGGCGGAGATACCAATTGCTCAGATCATCCACGAAGGCTTCGATCAGCCGCGCGGGATTCAGGAAATCGTTGGCTTCCAGCCCCTTTTCCACCTGGAGCAAAAGAGTGTTCAGCCTGGAGAGAATCCACCTGTCCAAATCATGATGGGACATCTCCACCGGATGCTCCACAGGCCGGTATCCGTCAATGCCGGCGTACAAGGCATAGAACGCATGGACATTCTGCAGGGTGTCCACTACCTTGGATTTGGCGTCAGCTACAATCTGCCGGGAGAAGCGTTTGCTGCTCCATGGCGCGCTGTCCGAGAGAAACGCCCAACGGAAGGCATCCGCACCGTATTCTTCGATGATTTCCCAAGGATCGATGACATTGCCCTTGCTCTTGGACATTTTCAATCCGTTTTCATCCAATACGTGGCCTGTAGAGATGACCGCTTTATACGGCGAATGACCGTTATACAGGGTGGAGATGGCCAGCAGGCTGAAGAACCAGCCCCGGGTTTGGTCGATTCCCTCGCAGATCATATCCGCGGGATATTGCTCCCGGAAGGATTCGCCGTCCCCGAAGGGGTAATGGTATTGGGCAAAAGGCATAGACCCGCTGTCAAACCAGACATCAATAACCTCTGAGGTCCGGTCCATCAGCCCGCCGCAGGAGCAGCGGAGCTTCACGCTGTCCACATAAGGCTTATGCAGCTCCAGATCCTCGGGGACAGGCTCTGCTGCCCATTCATGAAGCTCCTTACGGCTGCCCGGCG
Source organism: Paenibacillaceae bacterium (assembly GCA_029256065.1). GTDB lineage: Bacteria > Bacillota > Bacilli > Paenibacillales > NBRC-103111 > Paenibacillus_AR. Next base: position 1,125 of record JAQSYT010000264.1, on the reverse strand, counting down.
ACAGCTCTTTGCCGCAGTCCGCACAAACCCACACGTTCAGGGGCGTTCCCCAATAGCGGTTGCGGCTAATGTTCCAGTCCACCAACTCCTCCAGGAAGCGGCCGAAGCGGCCTTCCTTCAAGTGGCCGGGATACCACTCGATGCGGCTGTTATTTTCGATCAGCTGCTCCTTCACTGCCGTGGTCCGGATAAACCAGCTTTCTGTGGCGTAATAGAGCAGGGGGGATTTGCAGCGCCAGCAGAAGGGATAGCTGTGCTCATAACGCTCCTTGGCGTACAGCAGCCCTTTTTCGGCCAAAAAACGGACCACATCCACATCGCACTCCTTCACAAAACGGCCTTGGAGCTCCTTCACCTGTGCCGTATAACGCCCGGCCTGATCCACCACATTGTGGAAGTCCAGCCCATGCTCCCGGACAGTTTTGTAATCCTCCTCGCCATGGGCAGGAGCGGTATGCACTATACCGGTACCGCTGGTGTCGCTGACATAGTCCGCATCCACCACGCGGAAGCCGTTGGCCCCTTTGATGCTGTCAAAGGGAGGCTCATAGGCCATGCCTACGAACTCGGCGCCCTTCCGCACCGATAAAACCTCATAATTCGTCTTCATCACCTTTTCCACCAGATTCAGGGCCACCACATAGGTCTCCCCTTGCTGGCGAACCAGGGCATAATCCATGTTCTTGTTCACGGCCAAGGCGATATTGCCCGGCAGGGTCCATGGGGTGGTGGTCCAGGCCAAGAATACCAGTCCGTTCTCCCGGCTGGGGAACTTTACGGTAGCGCTCAGGTCCTTCACATCCTCATAGCCTTGGGCCACCTCATGGGAGCTAAGCGTGGTCTGGCAGCAGGGACAGTACGGGCTCACCCGGTGCCCCTTGTACAGCAGGCCCTTCTTGTGGATGACGGACAGGAGATGCCAGACGCTTTCGATGTAATCATTATCCAGTGTCACATAAGGCTGGTCCAAATCTGTCCAGTAGGCGATGGCCTCTGTCAGCTCCCGCCATTGGCGTTCGTATTCGAATACGCTGGATTTGCAGGTTTCTATGAACTTGGCGACGCCATATTTTTCGATATCCTGCTTGCCGGAAATGCCCAACTGTTTTTCTACTCCCAGCTCAA
>JAQSYT010000263.1 GCA_029256065.1 Paenibacillaceae bacterium | reverse complement strand
AGGGAGTGTCTCCGTCGCGCATCAAGGCGGTCACCTTCAGCAAGGCATCGGCCATGGACATGAAGGAGCGGTTCAGCCGCTTTTTCCCGGAGCTGCCGCCAGTGGACTTTTCTACCATACACAGTCTCGCCTTCGAGGTAATGCGGGAGTATTTCTGGAAGAAGAGAATCGCCTATAAGATCATCGAGGGTGACATCTCCCCGGAGGATCAGGAAACCATCCAGGAAAACGGCCAGCTGCCCCTCCACAAAAAGATTATTCTCCGCGACCTTTACAGCTCCGTTGCCCGCGAGCGGATTACGGATGATCAGCTGGAGGATTTGACCACCTATATCAGCTTCATCAAGAACAAGATGCTTCCGCCTGACGAGTGGAAGTCGGTGAAATGCGATGTGCCCCAGGCGGAGCTGGTTCTGCAGGAGTATGAGGCGTTTAAGCGGTCGGGGCATTCCAGCCTGCTGGTGGATTTCGATGATATGCTCACCTGGGCGGAGTTGGCCCTGGAGGAGGACGGGGAGCTGCTCCGCAAATACCAGCGGCGCTACGATTATCTCCTCATCGACGAAGGCCAGGATACCTCCCTGGTCCAGCATGCCATTGCCGAAAAGCTGGCCCGGGTCCATGGGAACCTGTGTATCGTGGCGGATGACGACCAGTCCATCTACAGCTGGCGGGGGGCCGAACCATCCTATCTCCTCCGGTTCAGGGATGTTTACCCCAATGCGGCTATTCTCTATATGGAGCAAAATTACCGTTCGTCCAAGGGGATCGTTCATGTGGCGAATGAGTTTATTAAGCGCAATAAGAACCGGTACGCCAAGAATATGTTTACGGACAATCCTTCACGCGGAAGGATTAAGCATAAAAGCTTTTCACGCTATGAATCCCAAACCCAGTATCTGGTTCAGGAGCTAAAAGGCATTGAGGACCTTAGCGGGGCCGCTATTCTGTACCGGAACAACTCCTCCTCCATTGCCTTGATGAACGCCTTCGACCGGGCGGGAATCCCCTTCTACATGAAGGATGCGGATGTCCGTTTTTTTAGTCATTGGATGGTTGAGGACATATTGAATTTTATGCGGTTAACCTTTTCGGACAAACGGACGGATATTCTGGAGAAAATCCATCTGAAGCTGAATGCGTACATTACCCGTCAGCAGATGGAGTCCATACGGGGCCTGGACAACAATGAGTCCGTATTCGATAACCTGCACCACTATGCCCCTATCCAGGATTACCAGGTGAAGCTTCTGCAGGAATGTAAGGAAACCTTCGAGCAGATGCGGGGCACTCCGCCTATTGCTGCCATCAAGACCATCCGCGGGAAATTGGGCTATGAAAAATCCATCGAGAAGATGTGCGAACGGCTGGGCTTCCGGAAGGAGTATCTGCTGGGTATCCTGAATACGCTGGAAGGCATCGCCGAGGGTTTGGAAACCATGGTACAGTTCCATGAGCGGCTGAAGCATCTGGAGGCGGAGCTGAAGAAATCCAAACGGCGCAAAGGGCAGAATGCCGTTACCTTCTCCACCTTTCACAGCGCCAAGGGGCTGGAATTCGAGCATGTGTACATGATCGATCTGGTGGAAGGGGTGATTCCCTCCAAGGACGATGACCGGGGTGCGCCGGAGGTGAAGCAGGCCTTGATGGAGGAGGCGGCCAGACTGTTTTATGTGGGGATGACCCGGGCCAGGCTGAACCTCCAGATGATTTCCTACAAGGAGCGGGACGGGGAGAAGACCTCCGAATCCCGGTTTATCAGCGATGTGAGGAATATTTTGAATCCGCCGGAGCAGGCGGGGCAGGGCACACAGGCTGGAGGGCAGAGTAAACCAACCGCAGGGTCCCCCCAGAGCGCCAGTTCCCGGCGGGCTTCTCGCCAGCAGACTGCCGCCAACCCTAACGCCCTCCGCGACCGGTCCGAGCTGGCCAAAGGGCAGTCCATCAAGCACCGGGTATTCGGCAGCGGGACGGTCTCCGGTATAACAGGGAAAGAAATCAGCATCCGGTTCAAAGCCGGGGTGAAGACCTTTGACCTGGAAACCTGCCTCAAAATGGGGCTGCTGGAGCTGGTTTAGGAGCCTTTAGGCCAAAAACTCGGCAGCTGGGGAGAAGCTTATACGAAAATGTTGCGTCGGCGATGAGAAACTCTAACGGCGGCCACAGCCGTTATTTCGGCGAAAATACCACCTCAAAAATTCTAACGGCGGCCACAGCCGTTATTTGGACCAAATTGCCTTCGCTGCACCCAATCTAGGCAGAATAACGGCTCCTGCTTCCGTTAGATTTTGCAGCCCCCAGTTTTGGAGCAAATAGCGGCTCCCACCGCCGTTAGAAGCATAAGCCACCCAAGTCAGACTCCTGGGGTGTACAAGCACCCCCTAATAGGGGCATACACCTCCTTGACAATATCAAGGGGGATATGTCATGATATTACCGACAGACAGTCGGTCTATAGATGCGGGGAGGTATGTTCCATCGTGAGGATTGTAAAAAAACCTGAAGAGCGCAGGGATGAAATATTGGATGCGGCGGATGAGCTGTTTGGCCAGAAGGGCTTCGACGGCACCAGCACCAACGATATTCTGGAGAAGGTGGGTATTGCCCGTGGCACGCTGTATTACCACTTCAAGTCCAAGGAGGATATTATGGACGGCCTGATCGGGCGGTACAATACCCGTCTGATGCATGCTGCGCAGGAGGTGGCGGCGGATAAGAGCATTCCGGTTGTGGCGCGGATTATCCGGACTGTTACGTCGATGAATGTAAGCAGCGGAGGCGGGGAAGAGATCATGGAGCATATCCACAAGCCCCAGAATGCCCTGATGCACGCGAAAATCCAGAAGATGATCGTCAGCGGTTTAACCCCTATTCTGGCGGACCTGGTCCGGGAAGGGATTGATGAAGGGCTGTTCCATACACCATTTCCCTATGAATGTATGGAGATGGTAGTGATCTATGCCAATACGGTTTTCGACGATGAGGCCGGTCTGACGGAGGAGGAGCTGGCTACCCGTATTCCGGCACTGGTTCATAATATAGAGCGGCTGATGGGAGCGGAGGAGGGAAGCCTTGTGTCCGCCATGCAGATATTCGGCGGAGGTGGCGGAGGCCATGAGTAGCAATACGGGGAATCCCTTCGGGAAATTCATGCTATTGTGGTCGGGGCAGCTGGTTTCCGCCATTGGCAGCGGGCTTTCGTCCTTCGGCCTGGGAGTGTATGTCTACGGAGTTACCGGGAAGGCTTCGGCGGTGGCCCTGGTCACCCTGCTTGCTTTTATGCCATCGCTGTTATTGAGTGCTGTTTCGGGAGTGCTGGCAGACCGGTATGACCGCAGGCTGCTGATGGTGCTGGGAGACAGCCTCTCCGCCCTGGGGGTGGGGTTTATCCTGGTCTTTATGCTCCGCGGGGAGGTACAGCTGTGGCAGATTTGCCTGGGGGTGGCCATCAGCTCGGTGTTCTCCTCGTTATTGGAGCCGGCATACAAGGCAACCGTGACGGATCTGCTGACGCCGGAGCAGTACACCAAGGCCAGCGGTCTTGTTCAGGTGGCGGGTTCCTCCAAATATCTCATATCGCCCATTCTTGCCGGATTTTTGCTCACCATAGCAGACATTAAGCTGCTGCTTATTTTGGATATCTGCACCTTTTTCGTAACCGTCACCTCCACCCTTGTGGTCCGCAGCGGCCTTATATCCAAAGCAGGCGGTTCGGCATCGTCCTTTATTCTGGAATTTAAGGAGGGCTGGGCCGCCCTTACCGAAAAAAAGGGTGTGCTGGTGCTCGTCATTACGGCATCTGTGATTACCTTCTTCCTCGGCTTCATCCAGACGTTGTCCACGCCGCTGGTGCTGGCCTTTTCGGACAGCGCCGCATTGGGAACCATGGAGACCGTGGCCGCCTCCGGGATGCTTGTGACCAGTGTGATCGTCGGTATTCTTCCTATCAAAAAAGGCTATGTGAAGCTGCTTTCGGTTTCCCTGTTTTTCGCCGGACTGGGTATGGCGGCCTTCGGCATGCGGGAGAGCATTGTGTGGATTTGCCTGTCGGGCTTTTTCTTCTTCGCCATGCTGCCCTTTGCCAATGCCAGTCTGGATTTCCTGACCCGGACCAATATTGAGAACAGCAAACAAGGCAGAGCGTGGGGGCTGATCGGGGTGCTTTCCCAGCTGGGCTATGTGGCGGCATATGCGCTTTCGGGAGTGCTGGCGGACTATGTGTTTAACCCGCTCCTGGCGGATGGAGGAGCCCTTGCCGGAAGCGTGGGGCGGATTATCGGCACAGGAAGCGGCAGAGGAACCGGGTTCCTGATCATTGTCGCCGGCGGGCTGTTATGTCTGACCGCGATCCTGCTGTATCAGTTCAAGTCGGTTAAAAAGCTGGAAGCCGGAGGTGTATGATGTTCGCGAGAATCATCCGCAATGATGTGCAGAAGAGCAAGGCTACCACTCTGATCACCACCTTATTTGTAGCGGCGGCAGGCATGCTGGTTTCTCTGGCGGCGCTGCTTGCCGTCCAGCTGTCCGGGTCCATTGATGCGCTGATGGTAAAGGCCAAAACACCCCATTTTATGCAGATGCATGCGGGGCCGGTAGACCAGGAGCGGCTTGCCGCTTTTGCGGAGCGGAACGGCAATGTGGAGGATTCCCAGGTGCTGGAGTTCCTGAATATGGAGGGGGCGCGCATTGTGCTGGGCGGGGAATCTCTTGCCGACAGTGCCCAGGACAACGGCTTCAGCGTGCAAAGCAGCCGATTCGACTATCTTCTTGACCTGGACGGCAACATCATCCGCCCGGCGGCAGGAGAGCTGTACGTTCCGGTTGCTTATATGAAGGACAGCAGCGCCAAAGCGGGGGATAAGGCTGTGGTTGGCGGGCGGGAGCTGACCGTGGCCGGATTTCTCCGGGACTCCCAGATGAACTCCACCCTTTCCTCCTCCAAACGGTTTCTGGTCAGCCCGCAGGATTATGCAGCTATCCAAAACCGGGGAAATGTCGAATATCTGATCGAATTTCGGCTGAAGGAGCTGTCGGGGCTGGGTGCCTTCGAAACGGCTTATGCCTCAGCAGGACTGGAAGCTAACGGACCCACGGTAACCTATCCGCTGTTCAAAATGATCAACGCCATTTCCGACGGAATGATGATCGCAGTCATTCTCTTGATGAGTGCTCTTGTGGTGGCCGTCGCGCTGATGTGCATTCGTTTTACCCTGCTTGCCAAGGTTGAAGAGGACTACCGGGAAATCGGGGTTATGAAGGCCATCGGGCTGCGGGTGGGCGACATTAAAAAGCTTTATCTGGCTAAATATGCGGCTATGGCGGCAGTGGGTTGTGTCCTGGGTTATTCTCTGTCCTTGCTGTTCAAAGGATTGCTTATGGAGCAGATCCGGCTGTCCATGGGTGAAAGCGGGCATGGGGAGATGGCATTGTTGGCGGGACTGGCGGGTGTGGTGGCGGTATTCCTGGTCATCTTAGCTTATGTAAGCCGGGTGCTGGCGCGGTTTAAGAAGATATCCGCCGCCCAAGCTATCCGGTTCGGCATGCCGCAGGAGCGCTCCGGTGGGGCCGGGCGGATCAGCCTAAGCCGCAGCAGACTGCTGGACACCAACATTTTTCTGGGGATTAAGGATGTTCTCTCCCGCAAGAAGCTATATGCTACCATGCTTGTGGTGCTGGTGCTGGCGGCGTTTATGATGACCGTGCCCCAGAACCTGTACAGCACGATTTCCTCTGAAAGCTTCAGCACCTACATGGGTGTCGGGAACGCGGATATGCGCTTCGATATTCAACAGACGGATGATATTGACGGTAAGGCCGCTGACATTGCCAAGATGCTGGCAGGCGACAATGCAATAAAGAAGCATGCCGTACTGACTACCCGAACCTTCACAGTGAAATCAGCGGAGGCTTCAGGAGAAAGGATCCACGTCGAGCTTGGGGACCACGGTGTCTTTCCGGTCAGCTATGCCAAAGGCAGAGCCCCCTCCGGGAGCGGAGAGATCGCGTTGTCTGTACTGAATGGGGAAGAGCTGGGCAAGAGTGTCGGCGATACCCTGATTCTGCTGGTGGATGGGAGCGAAAGAACCCTTACCGTATGCGGCATTTATTCGGATATTACCAATGGCGGAAAAACGGCCAAGGCTGTGTTTGCGGTCACAAGCGGGAACGCCATGCGCAGCGTCATCTATGTGGAGCTGGCCGATCCGGTGGCTGCTCCAGATAAGGCAAGGGAATATGCGGAGCGGTTCGGGTACGCCAAGGTTTCGGACATCGATGACTATGTGGCCAAAACCTTCGGCTCCACCATCAGCGCTGTAGGCAAGGCTGCTTATGCCGCATTCGCGGTGGCCCTTCTGCTTATGTTCTTGGTTACGCTGCTGTTTATGAAGCTGCTGGTAGCCAAGGACAAAAGCTCCATTGCCATTCTGAAGGCGCTGGGCTTTACCGAGTCGGATATTGCCAGGCAGTACGCATCCCGCGCAGTGTTTGTGCTGACCGCCGCTATAGTGCTTGGTTTGCTTCTGGCCAACACCCTGGGAGAGGCGTTAGCGGGAATAGCAATTTCCTCCTTCGGCGTTTCTACCTTCGAGTTTACGGTGAATCCTCTTACAGCTTATCTGGTTTGTCCGCTGGCTATGGTTGGATCGGTGCTGCTGGCTACTGTAGCGGCCACCCGTAAGGCAGGTCAAATCCCAATATCCCTTTATATGAAGGAGTAGACCATGAAGATAATCATAAACGGTGAGCACATTGTCAAATCCTTCGGGGCAGGCAGTGAAAAGGTCAGGGTCCTGGATGGTGTGTCCGTGGAAATCCGGGAGGGTGAATTTGTCTCGGTAATGGGGCCATCGGGCTCCGGCAAATCCACTCTGATGTATGCCTTAAGCGGGATGGACGGGATTGACAGCGGGAGTGTTGTGTTTGAGGGTAAGGTTCTAGCAGGTCTTCCGGAAAAGGAGCTGGCTGATCTCCGCCGAACCCGGATGGGCTTTGTGTTTCAGCAGCCCACCCTGCTGAAGAACCTGAACCTGCTGGACAATATCATCCTCCCGTCGATGCGGGACAACCGCAAAAACGCTGCGGACCTTGTGGAGAAGGCCAGGGCGCTGATGCAGAAAACAGGGATCGCCGAGCTGGAAAAGCGGGAGACCGCCCAGGTGTCGGGAGGCCAGCTGCAGCGGGCCGGCATCTGCCGCGCCTTGATGGGCAGCCCGCAGGTGATTTTCGGCGATGAGCCTACCGGGGCGCTTAATTCCTTGGTGGCAGGGGAGATTATGGAGCTGCTTACCGCGATTAACGCCGAAGGGACCGCTGTGGTGTTGGTGACCCATGACGCCAAGGTAGCGGCGCGGACCGGGCGGATTCTGTTTATGCGCGACGGCAAAATCGTCAGCGAGCTGCAGCTGCCTAAGTCCGGGCAGG
>JAQSYT010000262.1 GCA_029256065.1 Paenibacillaceae bacterium | reverse complement strand
AAGGGACACATGGTTGGCCAGCTGCTCCTTGCTCCACCACAGCTCCGGGGGAAAAGGCGGCGGAAAGCACTCCGCCTGGATCCGGATCAGCCCGCCGAAATCCGCTTCCGTATACTGCCGGATCACCGTACGGTGAGGCTGGCCCTCAGGGGTAAAGGTATACAATTCCTTTTTCAGAACAACCCTTCCTCTCTACTCACGCAGGTGCCGGTATTACCGGGTCCAATCGGGATACAAATCCGTCCTCCGGTCCCGCCACGTGGTCACACTGCCCCGCTGGCGCACCTCCTCCAGGAGGCTTATATCCAAATCCGCCGTTACGATCATATCGTCATTGATCTCACCCTCCGCCAGCACACCCCGGGGAGGAAACGGAATATCATTGGGGCTTAAAATTGCCGCCTGCCCATAATTGGCCCGCATAAAATCCACATTCTCCAAGGCACCCACTGTCCCTGTAGTCACCACATAAATCTGGTTTTCCACCGTCCTGGCATGGCAGGAATACCGCACCCGGTAGAAGCCGTGCCGGTCATCGGTGCAGGACGGGCAGAAGATCACATCCGCTCCTGCGGCACGGACCATCCGCACAATTTCCGGAAATTCGATATCGTAGCAGGTGAGGATGCCGATCCGCCCCTTGGGCGTATCAAACACCCGGACACCGTCTCCGGCGCTCATATGCCACTCGGTCACCTCGGTAGGCGTGATATGCAGCTTATCCTGGCGCTCCACCCTCCCGTCGGGATAGAACAGATGGGCTGTATTGTACAGCCGTCCCTCCCGCTCCGTCACATGGGTGCCGCCGATAATATGGACCCCGTGGGTTTGGGCCAGCCCCTTGAACAGCGCTGTATACTGCTCCGTAAAGCCCGGCAGGGCCCCGATAGGCAGCCCCTCTCCCGTGCCGTCACCAATGGACAGAAGCTGGGTGGTAAAAAACTCAGGGAACAGAATAAACTCGCTCCCGTATTCCATAGCCGTTTTCACATAATGCTCCGACTGTCTGGCGAAGTCCTGGAAGCCCTCCACTCTGCGCAGCTGATATTGCACCGCGGATACCCGCATTTTCAACGCAATCCCTCCTGTCCGTCTGCAAGAAATGACCAAGCCGGCACGGCAAACCTTTATGCCGTAATCGTATCAAAGTTATCCGCCCTCCGCCACTTTCCGGATATGCGGCATGTTGGCTTTGGCACATTCGTAGCCCAGCTCCATGCAGCGCCCGGCGCAGGGGAAGTCCAGGATGCCGATGGAGCCCAGCTCCGGAGACAGGATCAGCTGGGGATAGCCGGAATCGGCCTGAGACATGCGGTGCAGGCCCAGGCTGACTGAGCGGGACAAAATGGAGGAGAAGCTCCACTTGGATGGGCGCATGGGCTTCACCGTCACCAGATCCACCGCCACAATCCGGGTGGCGCCCATGGCCTTCAGAGCGGCGGCGGGACAGTTGTCCATCAGCCCCCCGTCCACCAGGAGCCGTTCTCCCATGCGCACCGGCCGGAAGATGCCGGGAATAGACATGCTGGCCATAACCGCATGGACCAAATCCCCGTCCGGGACCACCTCACAGTGGGGCCCCAGAATCCCGCTTTCCGCCGGGCGGTTGGCGAACAGCACCTGGGAGCCTGCGGCCAGATCAGTGGCCGCCACTGCAAAGGGCAGCTGGAGGTCGCTGATCCGGCGGCTACCAAGCATTTCCTCCAGCAGCTTAACCAGCCGCCTGCCGCGGATCAGCCCCGGCAGGGAGCCCTTAGGAGCAAACCACCGGCAGGCCAGGCCGGCGTAATCCACATCCATCAGCTTAGCGCTGAGCCGGGACGTCAGCTCCGCCAGCTCCCGGGCAGTGCCGCCGCAGGCCAGCATAGCGGCCGCCAGAGCCCCCGCACTGGTTCCGGCAACCGCCTGAACAGGGATGCCCTCCTCCTCCAGCGCCCGGACAACTCCGGCGTGGCAGCAGCCTGTCACCCCTCCTCCTCCCAGCGCCAGGGCGATGCCGCCCTTTTGATCCAGCTTCATCGGAATCCTCCTTTTTATGTAAAATGTTCATCACGTCACTTTTAGGAATTGGTTTTGCGGGGGCTCCCCAAAAGTAACCGGATTCCGCTTCAGAGCTTCGCGTCACTTTTGGGGGATTTTTTTGTATAGGGTTTCCGAACCTGCCGGACTTTAGCGGAAGAATTGCCTAAACAAATTGTTTCACCTAGAAGTCTGCGTATGCACCAGGTATAATAAAGGGAGCTTCGCTAACAAAGATGAGTCAAAAGGAGGCCAAAACCCGATGAACTGCCCGGTATGCGACCATGTGAAAATGCGTGAAGTGGAAAAAGAAGGCGTTACCATAGATACATGCCCCCAGTGCAAAGGGGTCTGGCTGGACCGTGGTGAATTGGACAAATTGATGAGTGGCGTACGAGAGGTCCGCGATGACTTCAATACGTGGCAGAAGCAGCGGGATGACGACGATTACGAGCGCCCCGATTTCGAACGGCGTGATTATGAGCGCCGCGACTACGAGCACAAACCCTCCTATGACAAGGATAAGAACTACTATCCCCAGCAGGGCTACAAAGGCAAAAAGAAAAGAAGCATACTGGACAGTCTGGGCGACCTGTTCGACTGATCCGGTAGTTGTGTATACGGCATACTACAGCTGTGCTTTATCAAAAAACCAGCCGCTGCCCCGCACGGGGTTACAGACGGCTGGTTTTCGCGTCATCATAACCAGGAGGAACCATCCCCATGTCTTCGCCAAAATCAAAATTCAAGCTCCCGCTCCGGGAGTACGCGGGACTGCTGGCACAATATCTCATCCCCCAGTGGCCCGCCATGACCGCGCTGGCGCTCCTGCTTCTGGCAGGCATCGCCATGCAGCTGGTCAGCCCCCAATTGATCCGCTATTTTATTGACACCGCCCAATCCGGCCAGGGCGGAGAGCATCTGATGCAGGCAGCCTTATGGTTTATCGGACTGTCCGTGCTGACCCAGATTGTCCGGGTAATTGCGGCGTATATCGGAGAAAATGTGGGTTGGACCGCCACCAACCAGCTCCGCAGCGAGGTTGCCGCCCATTGCCTGAAGCTGGATATGTCCTTCCACAAGAAACATACCTCCGGCTCTATCATTGAGCGGGTGGACGGGGATATCAACGCGCTGGGCAACTTTTTCTCCAACTTCGTCATTCTCCTCTTAAGCAATCTGGTGCTAATGTCAGGCATTCTGATTCTGCTGTTCCGGGAAAATGTTCTCATCGGCGCCGTTATGACTGCCTTTGTCCTTTTTGCCCTTACCGTTATCCAGCGCATCCGGCGTTACGCTGCGCCCATGTGGAGCAAAATGCGCCAGATCAGCGCTGATTTCTACGGCTTTCTGGGCGAGCATCTGGAGGGAACGGAGGATACCCGGGCCAACGGAGCCACCGCCTATGTGATGCACCGCTTCCATAGTCTGCTGCGCACCTGGCTGCCTATCCGGATCCGGGCGTTTTTCGGGTTTGCCGCCATGTGGATTACCGCCATTGTAGTCTTTGCCCTGGGGAACGCCATGGCCTTCGGCATCAGCGCCTATTTGTGATGGCGGGGCGGCATTACCATCGGCGCCGTGTATATGGTCTTCCATTATACGGAGCTCTTGGCCCAGCCCATCGAAAAAATCCGCCAGCAGCTGGAGGATCTGCAGAAGGCGGACGCCAGCATCACCCGTATCCGGGAGCTGTTGGGCACACAGTCCCTTATTGAGGACGGCGATAGCCCTCTGCAGCTTCCCGGAGGTCCGCTGTCCGTGGAGTTCCGGGATGTCACCTTCGGCTACGAGGAGGACAATGCCACACTGGAGGGCTTAAACTTCCGGCTGGAGCCCGGCAAGGTGCTGGGCCTGCTGGGCCGGACGGGAAGCGGCAAGTCCACCACAGCCAGGCTGCTGCTCCGGTTCTATGATCCGGGTGAGGGAGCCGTTCTCCTGGGGGACACCGACATCCGGGAGGTGCGGTTGCATGATCTGCGCAGCCGGATCGGCTTCGTTACCCAGAATATCGAAATTTTCCAGGCGACAGTCCGGGACAACCTGACCTTCTATGATGCCTCCATACCTGACAGTCTGATCCGCCAGGTGCTGGAGGAGCTGGGGCTGAGCAATTGGCTTCATGCCCTGCCCCATGGTCTGGATACCCTGCTGGATTCCGGGGGCGGCGGCTTATCGGCAGGGGAAGCCCAGCTGTTGGCCTTTGCCCGGGTATTCCTGAAGAACCCGGGACTGGTGGTGCTGGATGAGGCCTCCTCCCGGTTGGACCCGGCCACTGAGCAGCTGCTTGAACGGGCCGTCAGCAGGCTTTTGAAGGACCGTACCTGCATCATCATCGCCCACCGCCTCTCCACCATCCAGCGGGCGGACGACATCCTGATGCTGGATGACGGTCGGATCGCTGAGCACGGCAAGCGGCTTACGCTGCTCTCCGACCCCGGTTCACGCTTCAGCCGGGTCATGGAAGCCGGACTTGAGGAGGTGCTTGCCTGATGAAGTCTTCACCCACAAATACAAAAGGCAGCAGCCGCCCCTTAACCACCTTCCGTCTTTTTATCGGACTCATCCGCAATACGCCCTGGCTCTACAGCTGGAATCTGCTGAACTGGATTCTGATTACACTGGTGCCCATTCTTCCGGGACTGGTCACCAAGGAATTCTTCGATGTGCTGTCCGGGAATTCCACAACCGGGTTCAATGTGAAAACCATCATCGCCCTGCTGCTGGCGTCTGCGATGGCAAGGGTGGCGGCCATTATTGTGGGCTTCCTCTCCGACGTCCACTTCCGGTTTCGCGCGGCCGGTCTCTTGCGCCGCAATATGCTGGAGCATATTCTCCGGGAGCCGGGGGCCAAGGCTATTCCGGGCTCTCCGGGAGAAGCCATCAGCCAGTTCCGGGATGATGTGGAGCAGGTGGAGGAGGCTGTCAGCTGGTCGGTGGATGCCATCAGTATGGTCTTTTTCGCCGCTATATCCGTCTATATCCTGGCCAGAATTGATGCCCAGATGACCCTGTGGGTGTTCCTGCCTCTGGTAGTGGTTGTGGCGCTGGCCCAGCTGTCAACGGGCTGGCTGCAGAAGTACCGCGCCGCCAGCCGCGAAGCCACCAGCCAGGTGACGGGGGCGATCAGTGAGATGTTCACCTCTGTACAGGCTATTCAGGTGGCCGGCGCTGAGGACCGGGTGATCGGCCAGTTCAAGGAATTGAACGACACGCGGCGCAAATCCATGCTGAAGGATAAGCTGTTCAGCCAGGCACTGGATTCCGTATTTTCCAATACAGTAAATCTGGGAACAGGCTTTATTCTTATTTTGGCCGGACAGAAAATGCAGAATGGAACCTTCCAGGTGGGCGACTTTGCGCTGTTCGTCTACTATCTGAATTTCGTCACCACCTTCATCCAGAACTTCGGCAAGTTCCTTACCTACTATAAACAAAGCACCGTTTCCACGGAGCGGATGAGCGCCCTGCTTCAGGGAGCGCCCGCAGAGAAGCTGATCCGCAAAGCGCCTTTATATTTGAAGGGAGAGCTTCCCGCCCCGGCGGACCTGGCACTTGAGACAGCCGCTGCCGACGCCTTAGGCTCAGCAGCCTCCGGATTCAAGCCTGACCTGGAACAATTGCAGGTTAAGGGGCTGACCTATCTTCATCCTGCTACCGGACGCGGAATCCGGGATATAGACTTTACAATGGAAAAGGGCTCCTTCACTGTGGTAACAGGCCGCATCGGATCAGGCAAAACCACATTGGTACGCACTCTGCTGGGCTTGCTTCCCTCCTGCGGCGGACAGGTGCTGTGGAACGGAAGCAGCGTGGAGGACCCGGGAAATTTCTTCGTGCCGCCGCGCAGCGCGTATACCCCTCAGGTGCCCAGACTCTACAGTGATACGCTGACAGAGAACATTCTCATGGGATTGCCCCATGAAGGCAACCGGCTTCAAGAAGCGGTGCACGCGGCAGTGCTGGAGCATGATGTGCAGGAGCTGCATTTGGGACTGGACACGGTCATCGGCCCCCGGGGCGTCAAGCTCTCCGGCGGCCAGGCCCAGCGCACGGCAGCGGCGCGTATGTTCGCCAGAGAAGCGCAGCTGTATGTCTTCGATGACCTGTCCAGTGCGTTGGATGTGGAGACGGAGCAGAAGCTCTGGGAGCGGCTGTTTGCCAAGCGTCAGGCAGCCTGCCTGGTGGTGTCCCACCGCAAGGCCGTGCTGCAGCATGCCGACTGTATCCTGCTTCTGAAGGACGGCCGTCTCCATGCCTCCGGAACGCTTGCGGAATTGCTGGATTCCAATGAGGAAATGCGCCGCCTGTGGAGCGGTGAGGTTTCTTGATGCCTGAATCGCACCAGCCTCGTACACACAGAACTGCTCCCCCCGGCCAAGTATGGCTGGGGTTTTTTTTGGATTCTCCGGTTAGCCCTTCGAATGTGTAAAGCACCACGAAAGGGGGTAATACTCTTTAGTGGACGCCCGCTTTGTGGTATGATATTAATCACAATCATTGTCGATTGTCACACTATTCCGAATGTTTTAACAAGCTATGCGCTTTCATTGTGCCCTGTTCCTTGCTGTTATACTGTTTTCTGAATTCTGTTTCATTTCCATGGGAATGACGAATCATGTCAAAAATCCATTTATGTACTTTGTGACCGTTTTCACAACCTTATTTTTCCACCCTTGTGCACCAAGGATTTGTATTTGATTCGAAGAATTCGTTATTTGTAATGATTTTCACAAATACGTCACGAATCACCTCTTTTCAAAACAGTTAAACCGTATTATTCTATAGTCATAAGAACTGTATTAATAATTTAAATTATCTGTTTTCGGGAGGGTGACCGCAATGAAACAATGGGACGGATTCCAAGGCGGCGCATGGGAAAAGGAAATTAACGTAAGAGACTTTATTCAACAAAACGTAACTGTATATAGTGGCGAAGATACCTTCCT
Organism: Paenibacillaceae bacterium; assembly: GCA_029256065.1. Taxonomy (GTDB): domain Bacteria; phylum Bacillota; class Bacilli; order Paenibacillales; family NBRC-103111; genus Paenibacillus_AR. The sequence goes on along the minus strand of JAQSYT010000262.1, from coordinate 469 downwards.
CGCACCCGCTACGGATGCGACTAACCAATTGTGGAAGCAAGTTATGGAGCTTTCCAAGCAAGAGCGGGACAACGGCGGCGTTCTCGATATGGACACCGAAGTCGTTTCCACGATCACCTCCCACGGCCCCGGCTACCTGAACAAGGACCTGGAGACCGTAGTAGGCGTTCAAACCGACAAGCCCTTCAAGCGGTCCCTGCAGCCCTTCGGCGGCATCCGTATGGCAGAGCAAGCTTGCGAATCCTATGGCTTCAAGGTAAGTGAAGAAGTCAGCCGGATTTTCTCCGACATCCGCAAAACTCATAACCAAGGCGTATTCGATGCCTATACAGATGAAATGAAGCTGGCCCGTAAAGCCGCTATCATCACTGGTCTTCCCGACGCTTACGGCCGCGGCCGGATCATCGGCGACTACCGCCGCGTTGCTCTGTACGGCATCGATCACCTCATCGCCGAGAAGAAGAAGGAC
>JAQSYT010000261.1 GCA_029256065.1 Paenibacillaceae bacterium | reverse complement strand
TCCTTCGTGTCGATAACCTGGATTTTGAACTCCAGGGGGATGCCAGCCTTGTTCAGCTCGGCAGGAATGGTGGCTGTGAGCTTTTCGTGGCAATCATAAGCGCTCTTGACCGCTTTGCCGTTGACTGTCACAACAGACAGCTCGGGGAAGTTATGCCCCGTGATGTCCACCTTCATCTCATGTCCCGGGGAAGCCGCAGGATCCACCGGCGTTACAGAAGTTACATCCATGGTGCCCAGCCCTAGAATGAAGTTGGGGGCAAGGATTTTGTCCTTGATATCGGCATACCCGTGCTGCTCACCGAACATAATATCGTATTGCAGCTTCTCATAATCCTTCAGATCCTCCGCCTTGATATTCATCTTGGCATAATAGTCCTGAGGCGGAATAACGGGAATCTTCTTATACAGCTCTTTCAGATAATCGGTATAATAGGTGCCCTTCAGCTGTGCCTTCTCCAGAATATACGGTCCCAGGAAGGAAGGGCTCATATAAAGATCCTCCCGGCCTTCGGGAAGATAGTTGTTCCAAATCAGGAGAGGCGTCCGGTATATTTTGGTGAGAAAATCAGGATCGTCTGTGCCGCTGATATACTTTGCGTCAATAAAGCCCTTGTAATCATCGCCCAAGGAGGGCAGATGATCTCCAAAAAAGATCAGGATCGTCGGTTCGTTGTTCTGGCTGAAATGGTCCACCAGCTTCAGGAGCATCCGGTCGGCGCCGTTGATGCCCTGGGACAGCGTCTCCAGGAAGCCTTTGGCTTGACCGTCCACACCGCTGATTTTGAACGTATTCTCCTTAAACTTGCCCGGCCAGAAATGGAAATGATTCTCCATGGTATTGGTGAAGATCATATCCGGTCCAGCAGAAGCCTTACTTTCCTTGATGATCAGATTGGCCGCTTCATCATCGGCAAGGTAAGGCCCTTCAAACTTCTGGTCGAAAAACTCCATACTGATGAACTTGGAGAAGCCCATATTCTTATACACGGTTTTGCTGTTGAAAAACCAGTTATGGAACGGGTTAATCGATACCGTATTGTAGCCTTGGCGGGAAGCAATGGAGGCCAAGGAGTCCACCTGGCGGGTCATATATTGGTTGTAGGGTGTGGAGCCTGGCGGCATAAAACGCATGCTGTTGCCCGTAAGCACCTCATATTCCACATTGGCCGTGCCGCCGCCGTATTGGGGGGAGAGCAGCCAGCCGCTGGAGAATTTCTCAGACAGCTTATGGAAGCCGGGAATCGGGTCCTTGCTGAAGGTCAGGTTGGGAATCACCGTCGGGTCCCAGAAGGCTTCACTGAGCACAACGATAATATTCGGCTTTACATCGGTCTGGCCGGCCTGCACAGGCTCGTTGGCCCGGTTCACAATGGCGGAGATGGCATTTTCGTCATAGCCCGCAACCTTGCTTACATTCATATGGTCCAGATTCAGAAGGGTGGAAAGCATCAGGCCGTTAGACAGCACATTGTCCTTCTGGTTCCAAGGCTTCTCTTCAATGCCGAACACACCCTGCATCATAGCCTGAGGCTGATAATAGACAAAAGCGATGAAAACAGCGGCCACCGCTACGAAAGCGGCTCTTTCCTTGCCGCGGATCTTGCGGACCATTTCGGGAATGAAATATAAAAGACCGATGCTGGAGGCCACATATACGGCGATCCCGATCAAGGTTTTCGGTTTCATAATATTCTGCAGATATTGGGTCATATCCTCGGTTTCACTGGTCAATACAAAATCGGTAGGAAGCAGAGGCACACCGAGAATTTTCATTTTAATGCCGCTGATCAGGGACAGCAAAAAAGCGATTGCAAAAACAGCCCAGTACGCCCATCTGGTGCGGCCGAGTATGGCGGTGAACAAAAGCAGCAGGCCAGTCAATAAAATCATATTGGCAAGGAATGCGGGTATGTGATGATACGTCCATTGAACCGCATCCTTGGCGGAAGAACGGCTCAGGAATTCCATTAGGAAAACCAGCCATGCACCCAGTAAAAAAAGGACGTATCTGCTGCGCAAATAACGTCCCGTAGAAATCAGCCACTTCTTCATAGCATGTCTCCCAATGTTAACGTTGTGTAAAGCCACACAGTCCGTATTATACCATGGGCCTAAACGATGGGGAACGGCTATTTTTCTCCATTATGCGGTTTTCTTTTGAACGAATTATGAACGTTTTTTGCAGGCGGACTACCCGTTCATTCTGCCGCGCAGGGCAGTAATATGGGCGGTATGATGCCGGCCGTGCCAATCGTACATCGCCAAGGCCTTTCCCAAGGGAACCGTTTCGCGGCTTTCGGGATGGAAAAACGTCCTGCCGAATTCCTCCGGCTTCATCGCGGCCAAAAGCAATCCCCATCTTTCGTGAAGAGCCTCCAGCAGCTGAAGCGATGCCTCTACCGGTCCTGCCGAGTCGGCAAGCTCCGCCCACACTTCCTCCCGGTAAGGCTTAATCACAGACTCCGCCTCTGTCAGTGCCAGCTTGAAACGGATAAATGAATTCATATGGGAGTCAGCTAAATGATGGACTACCTGGCGGACTGTCCAGCCATGCGGCCTATAAGGGGTATCCAATTGCTCCTCCGATAATCCGGCTATTGCCTTCCTCAGGTTGGCTGGCAGCTCCTTGACACCTGCGATCCAAACCGGCCTCAGCTCCTCATTCCCCTTCTCCTCCCAATGGAAGCGCCCAAGAGGAAAACGCATATCACTTGTTGCTTCACCATTTTGCCCGTTCATTGGCGCGACTCCTTCATCACTGCCCGATTTTGAAGCTTATTGTATCAAAAAACGGCGGTGCCGGTGATGAAGAGTAGTGATGGGAGTCATCGCCCGGAACGATGGAGGTAAGCGTGCTTGGTCAGGCAGACCCGTTATGAGGAGGCCGGCTGCTTGCGGCGTGAAACAGGGATAGGGCTCGCGCTATTCAATTTTTCCAGAGCCTCCAGATAGGTTTGAAAGCTGTGGCTGCTGACAGGATTGGATTTGCGGTTATGCAGGGGGAAGCTCCGGCCGCCGTGGCGGTACTGCGCCCCCAGGAAATTCTCCGGAGGCATGGTCGGAACCCAGTCACCGTCATTATGCGCCCGTATACAGGAGGCGGTCCGCTTGGACAGCGCTCCGGCAAAGGCGGGATTGCCCACCCGGGGGGCTCCGAAGGTATACAGCCTGACGGAGGCGGCGTGCTTCCTCACTGCGGGGTCCAGTGCGCAAAGACAGGCTAACGCACCGCCCAGGCTGTAGCCGGTGATATAAAGCCGCTGTTTCGGTTTTGCGTGTCCAAGGGCTTTGCGCAAGGAGGGCCGGAGCAGCCTGTAAAGCTCAGTAAAGCCTGCATGGGTGCTCCAGCCCATACCGTGCTGGTAAGGGTAAGGCAGCTGTGTAGCCAGCAGATCCTTCTTCCAGTCCTCCGGCTCCTTAGTGCCCCGGAATGCCACCACAATATGCGTTCCGGAAGACGCGACATATCCCATGCGGGGAAAATCCCGCGCCTCCACCCGGGCGAGGAAGCGGAAGCCCCGGGGCAGCTCAGGCGGCAAGCCGGTCCGGTATTGCCTTATGGCCTGAGCCGTAAATTTTGCCATCCGCAGCAGTTGGGTGTTTTCTTTCATTAAGGGTCCCCCTCCGAGTCATTCGGTACTACACCTTATGCAAAGCCGGAGACACATGCTATAATGTCACGTAGAGCTTACATAAGGCGGTGGAAAACATCGGTAATATACATTGGTATACCTGGATTTTGATCTTGTTTTGCCTGGCTTGTGCCGGTTTGACAGCTAAGTACTGGTCGCTGCCTAACCGGAAGGAAGCGCGGGGATTAAAGACGGCAGCCTTGCTGGCAGGCTCCCTGGCTGTATTGATGTGGGCGTTTAATGCCTCCGGAATGTGGGAGGACGGGGAAAAGAAGGAATCCATGAATCTGATCCAGATTTATGGCATGACATATGACCAGTCCGGCAGCGGGATAATGGTTGCCACCCATGAGGGCATCAAATGGTGGAGGGACAATCAATGGCAGTCGGAAGAGGGTGACCGCCACGATTTTGTAGCGTTTGCGCCGTATGACGGAGGCTTTTATGCCAGCGGGCATCCCGGACCGGGCTCCAAGCTTCCCAACCCGCTGGGCTTGGCCAAAAGCACCGATGTTGGAAAAAGCATCGAGCTTCTGGCGTTGGAGGGGAAGATCAACTTCCACTTATTGGCCGCTACTACACGTGCTCCCGCAGTGGTTTACGGCTATCACGAAACCTTCGGGACCCAGCCGCTCCGCCAGCCTGGCCTGTATTACACCGCGGATGAAGGCAGCAATTGGGTGAGATCGGCGATGAAGGGATTTGAAGGTGAGCCCACCAGCCTGGCTGTGCATCCCGACCGGCAGGAGCTGGTTGCTATGGGGGCGAGGGATGGGCTGTTCCTGTCCCAGGATAAGGGGAATACCTTCGTGCAGGTGCTGCCTGGTTTGGGCATATCCGCCCTGTCCTTTGATCATGACGGCATGATCACTGCAGGAGCCTTCAAGGATAAGCCGGCGTTGCTGCAGCTGGATTCCACGGGCAAGCAGACGGCGGAGATCCCATTGCCTGAATTAAAGGAGGATGCTGTGGCGCATACCGCCCACAATCCTGTGAAGCCCGAGGAACGGGTGATCAGCACGTATGAGCATGATATGTATTTGACTCCGGATGGAGGCGCGACCTGGTACCAGCTGGCGGCAGGAGGGAAAACGAAGCCGTCTCCCGAGCGTGTGCCCAATGCCGGGCAGAAGCAGGAGGGAAAATAACCGGAAGCAAAAGGTAAGGAGGAGCAGGACATGAAATTTCAGCGGAAAGCTTTATTGGTAGAAGAAGCAGCGGCCCGGGTAGTGGAGCGGGTACAGCCGGGACGGATAGAAACTGTCCCCCTGGCTGATGCTTGGGACCGCTATCTGGCGGAGCCCTTACTTGCAGACCAGCCTGTGCCCCATTTCCGGCGTTCGGGCATGGATGGTTATGCCCTCCGGGCGAAAGAGGTGGCAGGGGCATCGGAGGAGTCACCGGTAACCCTGCAGGTGACAGGCAATATTCCTTGCGGCAGTATTTACGGAAAGCTCCTTGAGCCGGGTCAGGCGGTCAGAATTATGACGGGAGCCGCTGTTCCGGACGGGGCTGATGCGGTAGTCAGGCTGGAGGATACGTTGTCTGAGAAAAATGGGGGCAGCGGAACGGTGACGATCCTGCGCGGAGTGAATGCCGGCGCTAATGTTTCTGAAATCGGCCTTGAAATTTCCCAAGGGGAGCGGCTTCTGGAGGCAGGACATCGTATCGGTCCGGGTGAAGCAGCACTGTTGGCCATGTTCGGAGCCGCCCGGGTGCAGGTATATGCCCGTCCGCGGGTAGCGGTATTCGCCACCGGCTCCGAGCTGCTGGCCGTGGAGGAGCCCCTTTCGCCGGGCAAAATCCGCAACAGCAACAGCTATATGCTGCTGGCCCAGCTGCGGGAGGCAGGCTGTGAGCCTATCCTGGGCGGAGCCATTCCCGACAATGTGGAGCTGGCCCGTCAAGCCATCACCGCTGCTATGGATGAATATGATATGGTCATTACCACTGGAGGCGTTTCAGTGGGGGATTACGATATCCTGTATGATCTGACCACAGACTGGGACGGGGAGCTGCTTTTCAACAAGCTGGCCATGCGCCCAGGCAGTCCGACCACCGCCAGCGCCCGCCGGGGCAAGCTGCTGTTTGCGTTGTCCGGTAATCCGGCCGCCTGCTTTGTGGGCTTTGAGCTGCTGGTGCGGCCTGCAGTGCGGAGGCTGATGGGCGGTGAGGATGTGGGTCTGCGGACCGTCCCGGCCCGTCTGAAGGCCGAGAGCCTTAAAACCGACAGAAAGTTCACCCGGTTTGTGCGGGGTGTCCGCAACGTGGACCGGGAAGGGCAGCTGTGGGCGGAGCCCGTAGGCGTAGATGCCTCCAGCATTACCGTATCTCTGCGGGATGCCGATTGCCTGATTGTGGTGCCTCCGGCGGACATGCCTATGGAACAAGGCGGGCTGGTTGCTCTGGTGCCCCTGAAAGGCGGCGGTTTCTAATGAGGAGAGGGCCATGTGTGGTGCAGGTGGTTGGCTACAAAAATGCCGGCAAAACGACCTTGTTATGCCGGCTGGTGGAGCTGCTGGCTGCACGCGGTTACGAAGTAGGCACGGTAAAGCATGATGCTCACCGGTTCCAGATGGATGTGGAGGGCAAGGATACCTGGCGGCACCGGGAGGCCGGCGCACGGGTGGTTGCCATCTCCTCGGAAGCCGAGGGCCGCACCTGTTACTTGGAGGAGCGGTATACCCCGCTGGCCGAGATGCTGGAGCGGATGCAGGATATGGATGTGGTGCTGGTGGAGGGCTTTAAGGCGGAAGGCTACCCCAAGCTTGCGATCATCCGCATTATGGAGCAGCTTGAGCTGCTGGACCGATTGGATGCCCTTCTGGCAGTGGCCAGCTGGCTTCCCGCCGGAGAAATCCGGGAGGCGGCGGACCTGCAGGTTCCCGTTTTGGATAAGGATGATGCGCAGGGGCTGGAGGCGCTGATCCTGGAGCTGATGCGCCAATGATACCGGGACCCTGTTGGAGAAAAGGCTTCCTGCTGATGTGACGGCGAGCCTTTTTTACGCTGCTGCTCCGTCTGGATCAGTCCTCTGCCAAAAAAATCAAACTCCAGGGTTGCATTTTGGTACTAGCCGTGGTAATATAACAAACGTTGCAGATCCGTAGCTCAATGGCAGAGCAACCGACTCTTAATCGGTAGGTTGTGGGTTCGACCCCCACCGGGTCTATAAAGGCAAGCAGATGCGCGTCGGAAGCCTATGTTTTCACCGCCGTCTCGTCTATACAGATAAGAGCACCCCAAGCGGGTGCTCTTATTTTGATTTAGAACGGTTGGGATGCCGAGGCAGGGGAGATAAAGGAATAAAAACATACGGAGCTCGCAGCCGTGTGCCATAAATGAGCCGGTTTGGACAGAGTGCGGCATAGTTTCCTCAGCTGTGGCGGGCAGGGCAGCCGCGTCGGTGTAACGGAAGTGAGAAGCGCTTAAACAACGAAAACCTGGCGGTCCGCGTTTTAACGGAACTGAGCGCTCCTTACAAGGAGAAATACGCAGCAGTAAGCACTAATTTGGTCTGTAAGAGACGCTGAGTTCCGTTAGGCTAGAAACTATGGCAAATTTCCCTGCTAAGCGCGTCAGAGTTCCGTTAGCCTAGCCCGCCTATATCGCTAGCCCTAATCCGCCCTAGAGCCCGTCAGCAGTCTGTGGAAGCGCCGCATCATTGCATCTTCTTCTTCCGCGGCCCATGTCTGGCAGAATGCAGCCACATCCAGCTGCTTCACCACAGAGAGCGGTGGACCTTCCGCCACATACACCCGGTCCGCCAGGCGATAGGCCTCCTCCGGATCATGGGTGACCAGTAGGACGGTTTGTTCCTTGCTGCTGCAAAGC
>JAQSYT010000260.1 GCA_029256065.1 Paenibacillaceae bacterium | reverse complement strand
GGTGTGTATGAAATGGTATTCCGTGAGGATGTGCCGCCCAAGGTTGTGGTCAACGAAGCCATCGAAATGTCCAAGCACTTCGGCACCGAGGAATCAGGCAAGTTCGTCAACGGTGTGCTGGGCAAAATGATTACCCAACTGGAAGGCATTAAGGGGAATCTGTAGAGAGCTTGATTGCTGGACAGGCTGAGGCACCTTTTGGTTCGGATAACCGCCGGAGCGGGGACGATTCTAACGGCGGTGAGAGACCTTATTTGCTCCCAATCGCCATCTTCCGAAAGCTAACGGCGGCCACAGCCGTTATTTACGGCAATTTCATTGCCGAAGGCCTTTTTTCGCTGAAATAACGGCGCTCACTTCCGTTAGATTTTCAGAAACCCGTTTTGCCGCCCAATAAGGGCTCTGACCGCCGTTAGCCATGACGCTCTGCTGCAGAGGTGCGGTCCAGAATCAGAAATAAAGAACATCTGGGGGGAGTTACATGTCGGCGCTAGTGATTAACGGCAAGGAACTGGTTCAATCAGTCCGCGAGCACTTCAGACTTGAGGTGGAGGAGCTGGCACAAAAGCAGGTTCAACCCGGACTGGCGGTTGTGCTGGTCGGCAATGACCCGGCTTCCTCCGTCTATGTACGCAATAAAGCCAAGGCCTGTGAAGCGGCCGGCATCTATTCCGAGGTTCACCGTCTGGCTGAGGACGCGGGCGAGGAAGAGCTGCTGGCTTTGGTGGAGCGCCTGAATAACGACAAACGGATCAACGGCATTCTCGTGCAGTTGCCGCTGCCCCGGCATATTAATGAAGACAAGATCATCGACGCCATCCATCCGGACAAGGACGTGGACTGCTTCCATCCGGTGAATGTGGGCAATCTCATGATCGGCAAACCCGGCTTTTTGCCTTGTACCCCTGCAGGTGTCATTGAGGTGCTGAAGCGGATGAAGGTGGACATTGCCGGCAAACATGCCGTGGTGGTTGGCCGCAGCAATATTGTGGGCAAGCCGATGGCGATGCTGCTGCTGCGGGAGCATGCCACAGTGACGGTTTGTCATTCACGCACGCCTGATATGGAGAAAATCACCTCCCAGGCCGACATTCTGGTTGCTGCTGTAGGTCGGCCGCAAATGATCAAGGCCAAGCATATTAAACCGGGCGCCATCGTCATAGATGTAGGCATCAATCGGCTTTCCGACGGCAAGCTGGTGGGGGATGTGGATTTTGACGATGTGCTGGAGACAGCGGGTATGATTACCCCGGTTCCCGGCTGTATCGGACCAATGACCATCAGCATGCTGCTGGCAAACACTATTGTTTCGGCCAGGCGGGCCGCCGGATTGGAGTAGCGGCTATGATGCCGGATAAGGGGCCGGAGCAGGCCATCACTGTCAAAGAGCTGACCCGTTACATCAAAACCAGGCTGGAGCAGGACGCCAGATTGTCTGATGTCTGGGTACGGGGAGAAATCTCCAACTTCACCCGGCATTCCAGCGGGCATATGTATTTTACCCTGAAGGATGCGGACAGCCGTGTGAAGGCGATTATGTTCGCTTCCTACAACCAGCGTTTGCCGTTTATCCCCAAGGATGGCACCAAGGTGCTGGCCAAGGGCGGCATTTCGGTCTATGAGCGGGACGGGCAGTACCAGATGTATGTGACCCAGATGCAGCCGGACGGCGTAGGCAGTCTTTATCTGGCCTATGAGCAGCTGAAGCAGCGTCTTGAAATGGAAGGACTCTTCGCCGTCCACCGCAAAAGAGCGATACCCCGCTTCCCCAGAGCCATCGGAGTGGTTACCTCGCCCACCGGAGCTGCCGTACGTGATATTATTATCACTCTGGAGCGCAGGTTTCCCGCTATACCCGTCCAGCTCTATCCGGTGCTGGTCCAGGGGACGCAGGCTGCGCCGTCTATTGTGAAGGCGATCAGCCGTCTCAATGAGGCGGGAGAGGTGGACCTCCTTATTGTGGGCAGAGGAGGAGGCAGCCTGGAGGAGCTGTGGGCGTTTAATGACGAAACGGTGGCCAGAGCCATTTATGCCTCACAGATTCCAGTGATTTCCGCCGTCGGCCATGAAACGGATTTCACCATCGCCGATTTTGTGGCTGATTTGCGGGCCGCAACGCCCACCGCCGCCGCCGAGCTGGCGGTCCCCCACCATATGGAGCTGCGTCAGCAGCTTGCGGTGGAGCAGGAGCGTATGCGCAAGGCTCTCCAGCGCAGACTGCAGGAGGGCCGGGAGCGTCTGGCCCGTGTGCAGCGTTCGCCGTACCTGCTGAATCCGCGCAAGCAGCTTCTGGAGCCGGTGGAACGGCTTGACCGTCTGACGGAACAGCTGGGCTACCGGATCAACAGGCGCTTGGCCAATGCCAGAGAGGCTCGGATGAGCCTGGCCCACCGGCTGGCCCGTCATGACCCCGGAGAGCAGATCATCTATGCCAGACGTCAAAGCGATGCGCTTAGCCGCCGGCTGGCAACTGCCATGCAATCACTGATGAAGGACAAGCAGGCCGGCTTCGATGCCGCACTTAGGCAGCTGGACGCTTTAAGTCCGCTGAAGGTGATGCAGCGGGGCTACAGCCTGGTATATAACGAGAAGGAAACCGCACTTGTAAAATCAATTCATCAAATACAGCCGGGAGATCTGGTCAAGGTCCGTCTGGCTGACGGCCGTCTGGACTGCCATGTATGGGCCATGGAGGAGAATGCGGATGGATAGGGAAATCATTTCCGCCGGCTGGGCCGGTGAATCGGAGCTTAGCTTTGAAGCGGCAATGGAGCGTTTGGAAACCATTGTGGGCAGATTGGAAAACGGGGACGTTCCCCTGGAGCAGGCTATCGAGCTGTTTCAGCAGGGGATGAAGCTTTCCCATCTGTGCGGTAAGAAGCTGGAGCAGGTAGAGCGTAAAATCGAAATTCTGGTGGATGAAAACGGCTCGCTCACGAAGAAGCCGTTTGCCGCCGGCACGGATGAAGGGTGAGCGGGATGGAATCTTTTGACGCATTGAAGCAGGCGTCCATCAGAGACTACATCGGGCACTGGCAGGCTGTGACGGAGGCTCAGCTTGCCGCCTGTCTGCCGGCCGGGTGGCAGGTGCCGGACAAGCTGCGGGAATCCATGCATTATTCGCTGATGGCCGGAGGCAAGCGCCTGCGGCCTGTTCTTGTCTACGCGGCTGCAGAAGCGGCAGGGGGCAGTCCCCAGGCGGCACGTTACGCCGCCAACGCCATTGAGATGATCCACACCTATTCACTGATCCATGATGATCTTCCGGCAATGGACAATGATGATTTCCGCCGCGGCAAACCCACCAACCACAAGGTGTTTGGGGATGCTATGGCCATTTTGGCGGGAGACGCGCTGCTGACCCATGCTTTTTATTCCATTACCCAGGCTGGCAGGGCAGGCGGTGTTCCGGCGGAGACCGTGCTGGATATGATGGAGGAGCTGTCCGTTTACGCAGGGGCTAAGGGCATGGTGGGCGGCCAGGTGGCGGATATTCTTGGCGAGCAGGGCACCACCGGCAAGGAGGAGCTGGAGTTTATCCACACCCACAAAACCGGTGATCTCATTGTTTTTTCCCTCAAGGCCGGAGGCCGGACGGCGGGTGCAAGCCCGCGGCAGCTGGAGGCTTTGGAGGTGTACGGCTACAGCATCGGTCTGGCATTCCAGATTCAGGATGATATACTGGATATTACAGGCGATGAAGCCAAGTTGGGCAAGCCATTGCACAGTGATGAGGAATCCCAGAAGGTGACCTATCCGTTTCTGTACGGCATGGAGGAATCCCGCCGTAAGGTGCAGGAGCTGACCGAAACGGGGAAGCAGGCGGTGCTCGAAGCGCAGTTTGCCGATCCGCGCAGGCTGCTGGAGCTGGCGGATTATCTGGTGCACCGGGAGTTTTGACAGGGCGGATTCTGGATTTTTGTCCAAGCGGGCTGGAATCCGCTTTCTTAAATGTCCTTGTTTCGCGTTGTGGCGGTTTTCCGGACTGTGTTATAATGATGCATATTTAAACATGAAAGCGGGGCTACAATAGTGCTCGATCAAATCAACCAGCCGGAAGACCTGAAAAAGCTGAATATGGAGCAGTTGGAGGCTTTAGCGGGAGAGATACGGAGGTTTCTGATCGAAAAACTCTCGTTGACGGGAGGACATCTGGCGCCTAATTTGGGCGTTGTGGAATTGACCTTGGCCCTGCACTACTATTACCAGTCCCCCCGGGACAAGATCATATTCGATGTCGGACACCAATCGTATGTGCACAAGATCCTTACCGGCCGCAAGGGGAGCTTCGATACCCTGCGCAAGTACAAGGGGATGTGCGGTTTTGTCAAACGCAGTGAAAGCGAGCATGACGTCTGGGAGGCCGGACACAGCAGCACCTCTCTGTCGGCAGCTATGGGGTTTGCCAGCGCACGGGATTTGCAGAAGAAGTCCAACAAGGTGGTGGCGGTGATCGGCGATGGTGCCATGACCGGCGGCATGGCCTTCGAAGCGATGAACCATATTGGCCATGAGGGGAAGAACCTTGTGGTCATCTTAAATGACAACGAAATGTCCATCGCCCCCAATGTGGGCGCTATGCATAATTATTTAAGCAAAATCCGATCGGACCGTCATTACCTGAAGGCAAAGGACGATGTGGAGTACCTTCTGAAGAAAATCCCGGCTATCGGCGGCAAGGTAGCCAAAACCGTGGAGAAGCTGAAGGACTCCTTCAAATACCTGTTAGTGAACGGCGTTCTGTTTGAAGAGTTGGGCTTTCAATACATGGGTCCGGTGGACGGCCATAATTTGCCCCAGCTCTTGGAAACCCTGCGCCAGGCGGATAATCTGGAGGGCCCGGTGCTGATTCATGTGCTGACTCTAAAGGGCAAGGGCTATTCACCGGCTGAGGCGGACTCCCACACCTGGCACGGAATCAGCCCGTACAAGATTGAATCCGGCCAGGTGGTGAAATCCTCCGGACCGCCCATGTATACGGAGGTATTCGGCAACACTCTGATCGAGCTGGCGGAGGCGGACAGCCGGATCGTCGCGGTCACTCCGGCTATGCCGGGAGGCTCCGGGCTTTTGAAGTTTCAGGAGCGCTTTCCGGACCGGATGATCGATGTCGGTATTGCCGAGCAGCATGCGGCCACCTTTTGTGCGGGATTGGCCATGGAGGGGATGAAACCCGTTTATGCTGTCTATTCCACCTTCATGCAACGGGCTTACGACCAGATTGTGCACGACATCGCGCGCCAGAATCTGAATGTGGTCTTTGCCATTGACCGTGCCGGATTTGTGGGGCCGGATGGCGAAACCCACCAGGGCATCTATGACATGGCATTTATGCGGAGCATCCCCAACCTTACGGTGATGATGCCCAAGGATGAGCAGGAGCTGCGCTCCATGCTGTATACTGCCCTCCAATATGATGAAGGCCCCATTGCCGTGCGTTACCCCCGCATCAGCGGCAGAGGTGTTGAGCTTACGGGGATGTCGCTTATTCCCATGGGCAGCTGGGAAGTGGTGAAGAATGGCAGCGATGCTGTTGTGCTGGCGGTTGGGCCTATGGTGGAGGTAGCGGAGGAAGCCGCCCATATGCTGTCAGGGCACGGCATTTCCCTCCGGGTGGTCAATGCCCGCTTCATTAAACCCATGGACCAGGCCATGCTGCTTGCTTTGGCGGCGGAGCATCTGCCGGTGATTACCCTTGAAGAAGGGGTGCGGCTGGGCGGCTTTGGCTCGGGTGTCCTGGAATTTTATGCCGATCATGATATTTACGGGCTGCCGGTGAAAAATTTGGCCATTCCCGATTATTTTGTAGAGCACGGCAGTATCAAAGAACAGCGGGCGGAGGTCGGGCTCACGGCGGAAAGCGTGGCCGGACAGCTGGCCGCCTTCATCCAGAAGAAACGGCAGCATGCCTGAGGCAGGAGCCTCAAAAGCGCCGAGGAGGACAGTGTGGCAAAAGAGAAGGAACGGATCGACGTCCTGCTGGTTGAGCAGGGCTATTATGAAAGCAGGGAAAAGGCCAAAGCCGCCGTAATGGCAGGGCTGGTCTTTACCGGAACGGAACGGCTGGAGAAGCCCGGCATGAAAATTGCCCGGGATCTTCCGTTGAATGTCAAAGGCGCCCCCCATCCGTATGTCAGCCGCGGCGGTCTGAAGCTGGAGAAGGCGATTCATGCCTTCGGTCTGGAGCTTGGCGGCGCGGCGATGCTGGATATCGGGGCATCCACCGGAGGATTTACGGATTGTGCTTTGCAGAACGGGGCGTCCAGGGTATATGCCATTGATGTGGGCTACAATCAATTGGATTACTCTCTGCGGAATGACCCGCGTGTGCATGTGATGGAGCGGACTAATTTCCGTTATATGGAGCCTGAGCATCTGGAGGGCTTTGTGCCTGACTTTGCTTCGATTGATGTCTCCTTTATCTCCTTGCGGCTGATTCTGCCTGCATTGGCCAAGCTAATGTCCGCCGGAGGGCGGATTGTCGCCTTGATCAAGCCTCAATTTGAGGCGGGGCGGGAGCAGGTAGGCAAATCCGGGGTAGTGCGCGACTCCAAGGTGCATGAAGGTGTGCTGGAAACGGTACTGGATTTTGCTTCACAGCTGGGCTTTGTGCTGGAGGGATTGACCTATTCCCCGATTACCGGCGGAGAGGGCAATGTGGAGTTTTTGGCATATTGGACTTACAAGGGTACGGCTTCCGGAGAGGCTGCGGCGGAGCAGACTGGCCGGGTTAAGCCGGATTTCTCCGGTATCATCAAGGAAACCGTACATCAAGCCCACCATACCTTCCGCTCTGCGCCGTAAAGGCTTTTCTAATTTTTGCTGTTTGGCTTGCAGGATTTTTCTCTGGTCTCCTAGAAAAGATATAGTATTCGGGGGGATGCGGAATGTACAGGAGCGACAGCCTGATTCTCTTTCTTCTCAGTGTCTTCATCATCGGATGGCTGCTCTACCGGTTCCGGCATTGGCTGATGGCTCCGCCTAAAGGGAAGCCCGCCATTGACCCGGACCCGGAGGTGCCGGCTACGGCGGCAGTGGAGCTGTTGGAATTTTCGGGTTATGAGGTATTGACCGGCAAACGCCGGATTCCCATCCAGATTCAGGTGAATGACAGGGAGATGCTGGAGAGCAGACTGTTCGTTGATCATTTCGCCGCGGAAGAGGAAAAGCTGTACGTGGTCAAGATTGCCCGCGAACGCAAGCCCATGGAGTGGACAGGCAGCGGGCTCCGGGACCAGCTGCTGGTATATCAGCTTTTGTATCCGGAAGCGGAAGGCATCCTGTATGTAGACCCAAGGCAAAGAAGCGTTGAAAAAGTCCGTTTCGATGTTCCGGTGGAGGAAAGCCGCACCTCATAAGGATGCGCTTACTTGCAGTACCGTCAAATTGTAAGGAGGAAAATATGAAAGGCCAACGTCATCTCAAAATCAGGGAGATTCTGGCGTCTAAGGATATCGAAACCCAGGACG
>JAQSYT010000259.1 GCA_029256065.1 Paenibacillaceae bacterium | reverse complement strand
CGGCTGGCCCAGACTCCCAAGGGAACGGAGAACAAAGCGCCGGACACGCTGTATTTTGGCCCCGGCTTTCATTGGCTGGAGGAGGGGATTCTGCGTATTCCCTCCGGCACCACTGTGTATATTGCAGGCGGAGCGGTTGTGGCCGGCTCCCTGGTTTGCGAGCGGGTGCAGGATGTGGTGATCCGCGGGAGAGGCGTGCTGTATCTGGCGGATTACCACCGGTTCTCGGCGCTCCGGGGTATCCGTATTGTATTCTCCGAGAATATTGAGGTGGAGGGCATTATCACCATTGATCCTCCCCATTACAGCGTTTATCTGGGAAAATCCGCACATGTGCGCATCCGCAACTTCAAGTCCTTCAGCACCCGCGGCTGGTCGGACGGAATTGATATGATGGCCGTCTCGCATATAGAAATTGACGATGTATTCCTTCGGACCTCCGATGATTGCATCGCTATTTACGGGACCCGGTGGGATTATGAGGGAGACAGCCGGTTTGTGACGGTGCGTAATTCGGTCTTCTGGGCGGATGTGGCCCACCCATTAATGATCGGGACTCACGGGGACCACCACAAGGATGGGAACATCATCGAGGATGTGCTATTCGAAAATATCGATATTCTCGAGCATCATGAACCGCAGCCCAATTATATGGGAGCCATGGCCATCAACGCCGGGGACAAAAATACGGTGCGCCGGGTGGTATACCGGAATATCCGTGTGGAGGATTTTGAACTGGGGCGGCTGGTGGACATCCGGGTAATCTGGAACAAGGATTATAATCCCGTGCCGGGCAGACGGATTGAGGATATCCGGTTCGAAGGGATCGAATACAATGGGGCCAACCGGATTCCCAGCCAGATATTCGGCTATGACGCCCAGCGGCTGGTATCGGGAGTGCAATTCTGCGGACTGTTAATCAATGGTGTGGAGATCCTGGACCCGGAGCAGGGGAATTTCGAGATAAACGGATATACCGCCGGGGTAGCCTTTGGCCGCCTGCCAAAAGAGGGAATGGAATGCTGACCGTGGGCAGGCCCGGGACGGCAGGCTGGACACTGGATTCACCGGACGGCCGGCTTGGTTTGACCTTCGGGCTGACGGAGCAGGGGCGGCCGTTCTATTCCTTACAGTACGGGAACCGGACGCTGCTGCTGGAGTCCGGGCTGGGCCTGGTGCTGAAGGATGCGGGCCCGCTGGTGGAGGGATTCCGGGTGCTCCATACAGCGGTGGAGGAAATCTGCCTGGATTGGAAGCCTGTATATGGCGAACGGGAGCAGATTGCGGACCATTACCGGTCATTAAAGGTGGAGCTGCTTCAGCAGGATGAAGCGGGCAGACGCTTGGAGCTGGAGTTCAGAGCATACTCAGAGGGATTGGCATTCCGTTATGTCATTCCAGAACAGGAGGGGCTCAGCTCCTTCGTGATTGAGCAGGAGGCATCGCAGTTCCATGTCCCCGAAGGCTGTTGGGCCTATGAGGAGCATGGGGCGGAGGGGGAATATCACCGGGTTTTGGTCAAGGATATTGCCCCGGATTGCGAGCGCCCCCTGACGGTGGTGTATCCCGGCGGGTATTATGCGGCGCTGCTGGAGGCGGGGACAGATGATTATGCCCGGACGCTGTTTACCGTAAACCCGGAGAATCCCTGGGTTGTGGAAACGGCCTTAAGCGGCCTGCTGACCGGTTTTGTAGGCTACGGCTTAATGGATGAAGGTCTGCCGGAGGAGGAAAAGAACCACCGGGTTTCCGGCAGGACTCCTTTTTATACCCCATGGCGGTTGGTGCTGGTTGGGGAGACCCCGGGCCAGCTGCTGGAGCGCAATGACTTGGTTCTAAACCTCAATGCGCCATGCCGGATTGAGGATGTGTCCTGGATCCGGCCCGGCAAGCTGATCCGGGAGATGACCCTGTCCCCGGAGGGGGGACGCCAATGTGTGGACTATGCCGTGCGGATGGGCTTGCAGTATGTGATGCTGGACTGGGGCTGGTACGGGGATCCCTTCGATGATGTATCCTTGTGCACCCGGCCCGAGGGTGAGGTTTGTTTCTACAGTAAGCATAGCGGCAATCATATCTTGAATGTGCCGGAGCTGGTGCAATATGCTGCAGAGCGGGGCATCGGCATCATTCTGTATTTGGACCGCCGGGCCGTGGAGACGCAGATTGATGATTTCCTGCCTGTGTTCCGGGAATGGGGAATCGCCGGACTGAAGTTCGGCTTCGTGAATACGGGGCCGCAGCGGTGGACCCGGTGGCTTCATGACTGCATCCGCAAATGTGCGGATTATGGAATGTTTGTTAATGTCCATGACGCTTACCGGACAACGGGCTACAGCCGCACGTACCCCAACCTGCTGACGGTGGAGGGTATCCGGGGCAATGAGCATTTTCCCACAGCCCGGCATAATGCTACTTTGCCCTTCACCCGCTATCTGGCAGGCTGCGGGGACTACACCATCTGCTACTTGGACAGCCGGCTGAAGACCACCCATGCCCATCAGTTGGCCATGTCGGTAATTGCCTACAGCCCTCTGCAATCCATCGGCTGGTATGATGTGCCAGCCGATTACCGGGGCGAGCCGGAGCTGGAGTTCTTCCGGGTGCTGCCCACTGTGTGGAGCGATACCCGGGTGTTGGCCGGGGAGATCGGGGAGTATGCAGCCATTGCCCGGCGCAGGGAGGAGCAGTGGTTTGTGGGGGCCATCACCAATGAGCGGAGCCGGGAGCTGGAGGTCCGGCTGGATTTCCTCCAGCCGGGTGACCGTTACCTCGCCTCGGTCTACGCCGATGATCCGTGGAACGCCGCCTCCCGGACCAAGGTGTCGGTGACGGTGACGGAGGTGAACGCAGACACGGTGCTGCGTATGCAGCTGGCACCCAGCGGCGGCCAAGCCTTGTGGCTGCGGCCGATGGGGGCGCCGGAGGCTTGATAAATGATGGTGGATGGAGCCGGCTGCCTAAGCAACGTTGAGGTGACTGGTGGGCTGAGAATCTGCTTTAACTAATATGATGGTTGTATTTTTGGGATAGCGGAAGGAAATCTTCCGCTATTGGAGCAGAGTAGCCATTTATGTAAGGATAGCGGAAGCCTTGTTTCCGCTATTCCTTCATTAAGGGTGCTGCTCCGCGGGCGGAAATCTGCAATAGCGGAAGATTTCCTTCCGTTATTGCAGGCTTGGCCCGGCGTTTCAAGAAATAGCGGAATAATCCCTTCCGCTATCTTGGGCAGTGCTGCCCAACAGTTGATTGTTTGCGCTTACATGAATGGAGACTAATCGGCCCCCGGCATCGGCTGCTGGTGCCCACAGTAAAATGGACAGCCGTTTGCACTCACGCCCACTGCCGCCAGTCCGCACCTGTTAAGCGGCCCGGGTGGGCTTTCGCCCATTAAACTGATATGATAAGAGCTGCAAGACGCACACCACCTACCTGCTGTGGAGGGGCTCATGTTGAACACACTCCGGTTCTCCCGGTTGCGCAAAAGCATATTCGCCAAATTTGCCTTTTCCTTTATTACCGTTGGTTTGATTCCGCTCCTGGTACTCAGCTTTTTCGCATTGAACACCTTCGGCAATTACATGGAGCGGTATTCCATCAACAGCTTTGAGCAGATGGTGCTGTATGCAGGCAAAAATGTGGATGACTTTTATACCAAATACAATAATATTTCCAAGCTGATGTATACCTTCGGCCAGCAGGGCAGCTACGGCCAATTCGGCAAACTGCTTGCAGAGCAAAGCGCGGAAAAGGACTACCAGCTGAGTGCAACCGTGGATGACTTTCTGCACACGGTGGTAGCCACCGATATCCACCTCCGCAGTGCCGCACTGGTGTTCCCTGACGGCAGCTACCAGGATGTGAGCCGGGACGGAAGCCGGATTGATTTCCGCTCCCAATTTCCTCCGCCGGAATGGACACAGACGCTGGCTGCCAATCCCAAGCAGCTGATCATGTTTCCCACCCATCATCAGGATTATTATCCGGGCTCCGGCATCCAGGTGCTGACCTTTGCCCGCAATCTGATCGACGTAGTAGGCAGTCCCGGATTGGACGGGAAAGTAGTGGGCAGCTTGTATGTGGATGTATCCTTAAGCGCCTTTGATGAAATTTTCCAATACCTGACCATCAGCCAGAAGGATGGCATGTATGTGATGGATGAATCCGGACGCATTCTCTACAGCAACAAGCACGAGGCCATCGGGCGGATGTTCCAGCCCGTTCCGGATTCTGAAGAGTACCATTATGTAAACCATCTGATGCCCAATTCCTCATGGAGTGTGGTGGGAGAGGTCAACAAGGATGAGCTGTTTGGCCGAATCAACGCTATCAAAAGCACCATAGCCATTGTGATCGGCCTTTGCATTCTCTCTCTGGTTGTGGTGGCCGTGTGGTTCTCCAACAACCTGTCCAATCCCATCCGCACCATCATCCGGCACATGGCCAGAGTGGAATCCGGCAACTTCGATACCCAGGTCCAGGTACGGTCGGCAGACGAAATCGGGATGCTGGCCAGAGGCTTCAACAAAATGACCGACCGCCTCCAGAGCTACATTGATGAGGTGTATGTGGCCCAGATCAAGCAGAAGCAGGCGGAGCTGACCGCGCTCAAAAGCCAGATCCGCCCTCACTATTTATATAATACGCTGGAGGTGATCCGGATGAGTGCGGTGGCCAATGATGACGAGGAAGTAGCGGATATGATCATCGCCTTGTCCCAGCAGCTGAAGTATGTATTGGACTATGGGGAGGAAACGGTTACGCTGCTGGAGGAAAAGACCAACATCGAGCAATATTACCGGCTTATGGAACTGCGCTACGGCGAACACCGGCTGGCGATGGATCTGAGGTTGGACGGGGAGGCATTAGGCTGTCAGCTGCCCAAGCTGTCTCTGCAGCCCCTGGTGGAGAATGCCATTTATCATGGGATTATGCCCAAAAACGCCAAGGGGACCATCCGCATTACGGCGGAGCGGGAAGAGGACCGGCTGGTGGTGACCGTTGATGATGACGGTACCGGAATGACGGAGGAGCGGCTGGAGCGGCTCCGGGATAAGCTCAAGGGTCAAGCACCGGCTGAGCAGACCAGCAGTGGCGGGATCGGCGTCAAAAATGTGCATGACCGGATCACCGCCCTGTATGGGCCGGAATTCGGCATCCGGATTAACAGCACACCCAATATCGGGACATCCGTACGGATGATCCTGCCCTATCAAAAGGAGGCGGCGGACAGTGATAACGGCACTGCTGGCAGATGATGAACCGATTATCATCAAGGGCTTGAAGAAGCTGATCCCCTGGGAGAAGCATGGCATACAGGTGATCGGTGAGGCATATACCGGACGGGGGCTTTTGGAGCAGGTGGAAAAAGAGGAGCCGGACCTGATCATCACCGACATCAGCATGCCTGACGGCTCAGGCATTGACGTGCTGAAGGAAATCGGGCGCCGCGGGCTGAAGACCAAGGTAATCTTCATTAGCGCCTACCAGGAGTTTTCGTATGCCAAGGATGCTCTGGCCCTGGGAGCGGTGGACTATCTGGTGAAGCCCATCGAGAAGGGTTTGCTGCTGGCGGCAGTGGAGCGGGCTGTGGCCGCTTTGGAGGAGGAATCCCAGGGGCAGCTGTCCAAAAGCAAGCTGGCGGTGTATGAGCATAAGGACCGGAAAACCCGGCTGGAGGAGCTGTTCGACCGGCTGCTTGACGGGGACATCCGCAAGGAGGAGGCAGAGGAGAAGCTGCGCGGCTTGGATGCGGGCTGCATCCATGCGGCATATACCGTGCTTCTGCTGGAGTCCGAGCTGCCCGCTGAGGATACACGCTGGGGAGAGCATGAGAAGCGGCTGCTGCTTTTTGCGGTAGGCAATATGGCGGAGGAGCTGATGCGCCGGGATTCAGAGGGGATCGTTCTCCGCAAGGGTGACCGGTTATGCGCTGTGGTCAACCATCCCCCAGGTGCCGGCCAGATGGAGCTGGCCCGTGACATGCTCCGTAACGCGGCCAATTATCTCAAGGTGAACCTGTCAGTGGGAATCGGCCAGGAGCAAGCAGGCCCGGACGGAATCAAGATTTCCTTCCGGACAGCAGCGGAGGCGCTGAGCCGGATTTTCTTCTCCTGCGGCGGGGGCGGTGCGGTGCTTTGGGATGAGGAAAACGGGGAAAGAAACGGCGTTACCGAGCGGGAAATGACGGATATACGCCAGGAAACACTCCAGGGCTTTCTCGCCAAGGACTGGGAGCGGCTGGAGGCGGGGCTCGTTATCCTCTTTGACAGAATGGAGCAGTATGCAGCCGGCAGCAAGGATAAGGCAGTAATGGCGGGATATGCCACCGTAGTGGAATGGGTGGAGAAGCTGGAGGGCTTCGGCGTTTCCCTGGGACAGGGGGAGGCGGAGATGCAGCTGCATCTGAATACCATGCGCAATGCCCGCCGGTATGAGGATCTGAAGATATACATCAGAGAATTGGCAAGGCGGACTCTGCGGCGGATGGAGTCGGGTGCCGGAGGCAAGGAGGCGCAGCAGCTGGTGACCGTCAAGGCGTATATCGAGAACCATTTTATGGAGAATATTACGCTGGAGGGCGCTGCTTCGAAAATTTTCATGAATCCCTATTATTTCAGCAGCTTCTTCAAAAAGCATACCCATATGAATTTCAAGCAGTATCTGACAGAAATCCGGATGAACGAGGCTGTAAGGCTTCTGCTCCAAACAGATCTGATGGTCTACGAAATCGCCGAGAGGGTGGGGTATAACAATTCCAGGCAGTTCAGCGATATGTTCAAGAAGCACTTCGGGAAGCTGCCCCAGGAATATAAAGCCCAAGGCGCACCAAAGGACTGATCCGGAGGCAAGAAAGCAGGGAGGGGCGATCTTCTCTCAAACCTCTCCCACACTCTCCATTCATCTAGTAGAATCCCTAGGAAAATGGTATAATTTACAAAACTAATGAAAGCAGAGAGGGGGAGGCGCTCGCTTTTTTGCGTTATAAGGTTTCTTTTGTGCGGATGATCGACTGATCTGTCAAGAGGGGGTTGGGTATGCGGCTCTTGAAGCGTTACAGAGATACTGTGTTCACGCGGCTTATTCTTTCGTACACCATTTTTACGCTGATTCTGGTTGGAGTAGCGGGCGGCTATCTCTACACCAGAGCGAACCGCCTGATGCTGGAGGAAATCGCCAAGGAAAGCGGTAACCGGCTGCAGGCGGTTCAGACTTACGCCGAGGAGACGCTCCTGCGCCAGTATGAGGAGAGCGTTGAGAACAAGGCCAAGTCCACCTACTATTTTAGCGGCAAATCGGATTTGAGCTATTTCCTGGAAAATGGGTGGGAAAACAATCTGTTCCGGATATCCCTTTTCCGGGAGGAGCTGATGTTCCAGAAGGAGTCATTGGAGGGAGTGGCGGCCGTTACCGCCTTTTTCAGCAGCCGGGGATATGCGGTGGACAATAACAATTTTTATATGACTGCAGACAATTCCACGGAAAAGGATTTTATGAGCCGGGTAGC
>JAQSYT010000006.1 GCA_029256065.1 Paenibacillaceae bacterium | reverse complement strand
AAATCCGGGGTCCGGCCTTTTTGGCATGCTGGCATATTTGCATAGCGTGCTTGGGAATAAGATTCTGCCTTAAAACGCAATGCCACCTGTGGGGGAAATATAAATCGGATTGGTTAGGGCTGCCAAGGAAAGCCCGTCTGCTTCCTCGGCATACCGCCAAAGCTCCGCCCGGTAAAACAGCCGTTCGCGGGGAAGCAGCTCCAGCAGGGTACCGCCGCTGCTTTTGTTTCCGCTGGTCCCGCCTCCAGTTCCGCAGCCAATTCCAGCCTCACAACCCGCCGCGGCTTCTCCCATATCCAGAACCCGCTCCTCCTCCAAGCCGTTGGCGGAATATACCCGCAGCACATCGCCGGGCAGCAGGCCGCCTGAAGCCTGCACATCCAGCCACAGCCCTTCCGCTTCCCCGGCGGGAATTAGATCTCCCATTCCCCACTGCCCGATGGATAGGGTCA
Source organism: Paenibacillaceae bacterium (assembly GCA_029256065.1). Classification (GTDB taxonomy): domain Bacteria; phylum Bacillota; class Bacilli; order Paenibacillales; family NBRC-103111; genus Paenibacillus_AR. The sequence goes on along the minus strand of JAQSYT010000006.1, from coordinate 50,194 downwards.
GCCGGGGTCCCTCCGGTGAATGGGACAGGGTGACCCGGCCGCGGTCCACAGCACGGAGAATGGCATTCACCGAGCGGCCGGTGGCATAAATCCAGTTGCAGGGGGCGCCGTGGCGGATATACGGATGGGGGCGGTGGAAATCGCTGCCGCCGATGGCGGTGAGCCTGCGCCCCGCTGCCAGCTGTTCCTGCCACCAATCCAGCGTTTTCCGGTTATCCTCGCGCCAGGGGCCGTTCCAGACCTCCACCCAGTCATGGGGAACGTCGAAGCCCCACTTCCAGCCGCAATTGCTGCAATGGGGATGGTTCAGCGAGATATAAGCGCCCCGCTCCTTCGCGGTGCGCATCAGCCCGATGGCATCCTCCGGCTCACGCGCGCGGAAATCATCCGCCGGTGCTTCCAGTCCATACAGATTGCAATGGCCGGAGAGGGTGGTCAGCTCCATGGCCGGGATCAGCGTAAGGTCCGTCTCCAGGCGGTGGCGGGCGATATTTTGGCTCACTGTATTGTGATCTGTCAAGGCGAGAAAATCCAGCCCTGCCTGCTCGGCCAGCTTAATGGCCTCCGGCAGGGAGTATTGCCCGTCACTATGGTTAGTGTGGGCATGGAGCTCGCCCTTCAGCCAGCGTGCTTGCCCTTCTTCCAGCTGCACCTCCACGGTCACCCGGCAGCCGGCTGCGGGAACCCGGTAGGCGCCCAGGACGATCTTCCATTCTCCCGGAAGCAGCGCTCCCGGAATATAACCCGGAGTGGCCTCCTCCGGTCCGATTTCGAAGAAGCTGCGGGCGCCGCCGCTCCAGCCCCGCATGGTGGCGGAATCGCGGATGCCCAAATCCACGATGGTGGTTTTGAGGGACGGGAGGCGGATGCCGAACCCGTTGGTCGGTTTGGGAGCGCCGGCAGCTGCAGCTGGCTGCCCGCTACTTTCCTTCTGTTCTGCGGGCATCTCCTGTTCCGGTTGTCCCAATTCGGCATTGTCGCTTTCTACTGCCGCAAACTCATCCGGATTTTCCCCGGGTAAATCCTCCACCTTCATGGATACCGAAAGACGTTCTACATTTTCGGGCACCACAAAGGGCACCTCGATGTATGTTTTTTCCTCATGGGACATAATGTCCCTTACAAGCTCTAGCCGCATGGGGCCGCCTCCTATTCCTTGGTTGCCCCAGCGATGATTCCCTTCACAAAGAAGCGCTGGACAAACGGATAAATGATAATGAGCGGTAACAAGGCAATAACAATACCTGCCATCCGGACATTTTTGGTGATGAGAAAATTGCTGGAGGTGGAGGAGGTGTCGATGATCAGCGCCTTCAGCGCCACCTGCAGGGTATACTTGGCCGGATTGTTCAGAAACAGCACGGCGGATGTGAAGTGGTTCCATTTGCCCACGAATTCGAACAGGGTGACAGTGGCCAGCCCCGCCGCGGACAGGGGAATATATATGGTTAAGAATATCCGCAGCTCTCCCGCCCCGTCAAGCCTGGAGGATTCCCCCAGCTCCCAAGGCACTGCGGAAAAAAAGCTGCGCATCAGGAGAATGCTGAAGCCGGACACAATGCCGTTGACGATCAGCGCCGAAAGGGAGTTGAGCAGACCCAGCTCCTTGTTCACAATATACACGGGGAGCATGATGGTTTCGAAGGGAACCATCATGGTCAGCATAATGAAGCCGGTCAAGAATTTTCTGCCCGGCAGTCCCCGTTGAATGAGGACATATCCTGCCAAGGCGCAGAGGCAAACATGGCCGAGCGTTCCCCACACAGTGACAATGGTATTGTTCCAGAACGGCCGTCCCAGCTGGATCTTGTTCCACACAGTGGAGTAGCCCTCCGTGCTGAAGGTCTCCGGCCAGAGAATGATCCGGGGCTCCATGGATGCCAGCCCGTCGGAGAAGGAGAGGGCCAATGTATTGAGTAGAGGGATCACCATGGTGGACACCAGAAACAAGAGGAACAGGGTGTTGAGGATGTCGAACAAACGGCTTCCCCAGCCGCTGCTGCCCCGCAAGTGCCCCGGATCACGGAGCTTGCCCAGTCCGGTTACTCCGGCGCTGCTGCTTGGTCCTTTTGCTGCTTCAGTCGCGGCTTGCATCACCTTCATGCTCTCACCTCTCCCCATTCCCGGCTGCCCGGCGCACAGCCAGAGTCAGCAGCACTGTGGCGGCAATCACCAGACAGCCTGCGGCATTGGCCACACCCATATCGAATTTCACCAGACCTTTTTCGTAGGTATAGATCATCAGAACATCCACATACCGCTCAATAGCAGGATTGCGCATGGCAAAAATCTGGTCAAAGATCCGCAGTACCCCCATGACGGACAGCATCAGCACCACCTGCATAGCCGGCATCAGCTGCGGCAGAGTAATATGCCGAACCAGCTGCCAGCGGTTGGCGCCGTCGATCCTGGCCGCCTCGAACAAGGAGGGATTCAGGCCTACAATAGCGGCCAGATAAATAATGCAGGTATAGCCCGCATCCTTCCACACAGCTGCCATAACCATGGCCCATCGGCTGTAATCCTTTTTCGCCAAGAAGTGGATAGGAGGCAAGCCGAACCATTCCCGCAGCTCGTTCACCAGCCCGCCGTCGGGGGTCAGCATAAAAATCCAGATACCCGCCACCACGATCCAGGAGAACAGATGGGGCAGATACACGATCATCTGGGTCAGCTTCTTGAACCAGACGCGTCCAACCTCGTTTAAGGACAGGGCCACCACCAGCGGTGCGGCAAAACCCAGAACAAGAATGCCTCCGCCGATCATAAGGGTGTTGACCAGCATTCTCCAGAAGTCCGGGTCCGACAGCACGGTCCGGTAATTGTCCAGCCCCACAAAAGGGCGGTCGCCGATGACCCTGAATTTCTGGAAGCTGATGAGGAACCCCCGCACCAGCGGGTAGTAGGAAAACGTCAGGAAGTAGGCAATCACCGGAATCATCATCAAATAGAAAATACCGTACCGCGTCCACAGTCTGCGCAGCATGGGAAGGCTTCCGGCAGCGCGCCGGCCGCCTCCCTTGCGGATGGCACGGTTCCCGGTTTCCCGGCTGCCTGTTTGAGGGATAGCCAGCTGGTTATCCGCAGCCATATTCGTTCACCGCCCTTTCATGGTTGAAGCTTTAGTCAATCAGCTTGGCAGCCTTCAGCTCGTCATTCATTTTCTTCACCGCGTCGGCTGCGGGGATTTTGCCCTGCATGGCCTGAAGGGCGTAATTGTTCAGAATCTTCTCGACTTCTTTCCAGCTGGAGCCGGTGGTTTCCAGAGTGGCATGCTTCAATACCAGCTGCTGGGCTTCCTTTACCCCCGGCAGCAGGCCGAAGGGATTTTGCCACTTGGTATTGTAAATAAACGGCGAACCGTGATCCTGGCTGTGGTCCTTGCCTGTTTGAGTCAGCTCATACTTACCATCCTTGACAGTGTAGTCCTCGCCTTCAATACCCAAGGTACCGAGGATGTTACCCTTTTCGGTGCTCCAGAACTCGATGAATTTCATGGCTGCAGCCGGATCGGGGGAGTTCACCGGAATGATCCAGACATTGGGATCGCCCCGGCGCATGATCACCTTGCCGTCCGGCCCTTGAGCAGGAAGCAGCCCCTTGGCCTTGAAGGTGGCAGCCGGGTCCTTCTGCAGCCGGGTATTGTTGAACATGCCCACCCAGGCATCCCAGTAGGTAACCATGCCCACACGGTCGGTCAGGAACAGGTCCCGCATTTTGCCGGAGTCATTGGTGGCGAAGTTGGGATCGAGAATCCCTTCCTTGTACAGCTTGGCAAACCATTCATAGACGGGAATAGCCGCTTCAGAGGCGTAAGGGATGGTGCGTTTGCCGTCCTTCACCACATAACCGGCCTTGACCCCTGCTCCGCTCATAAATCCCTGGATTTCATACAGACCGGCTGTGCTCAGTCCATAGGTATCCGCTTTGCCGTTGCCGTCGGGGTCCTTTTCCTTGAAGGCCTTCAGGACATTGTAATAGTCGTCCAGGGTTTTGGGCTCCTGGAGCTGCAGCTTCTCCATCCAATCCTGGCGGACCACCGGCATGGTGCCGCCCTGGAACTTGGTGAAGATGCCGTAGACCTTGCCGTCCTTCAGGCGCACCTGATCCCATTCCTGGGCAGGGAATACAGCCGTGTCGGAGATGACGGAGGAGGCTTTGATTTTGTCATCCAGAGGCATCAGCACCCCTTGATCGTAGAGGATCTCCATCAGTGGCTTGTCCACCTGGATCAGATCATACTTTTCCCCTGCGGAAATGGCCGGCAGCAGCTTGTCGTTCATGTTGCCGCTGGGCTTCTCCATGGTGACCTTAATGCCGGTCAGGCGTTCCACCTCTTTTTCAAAAAGGGCATGCTCCTCGGGAGTTTTGCCGCCGATAACCCCCACCATCATGCGCAGATGCTTCTGGCTCTGCGGACTGCCCGAAGGCGCCGCTGAAGCCGCTGTCGATGCCGCCGGATCCGGCGAAGCTCCGCTGTCCTGCTCCGATTGGCTGCCGCAGGCGGCAGCGGCCAGCATCATGGCGGCCATCACCGCGGTTAAACCCAGCTTTGTTTTGTTGTTTCCCATAACTCCCACTCCTTTAATTTCATGTATTGGGTTGATGCGGATGAACGCATCCATCAACTTCGGTTTCAATTGCTCTGGCGCAGGATTCCCTGATCAAGAGCTCGGAGGAGATAATCGAGCGCTTGACTGCGGGAGAGGGCTGCTCACAGCTCTCCAGCAGAAGCCGTGCGGCCTCGGTTCCCAGACCTTCGGCGTCCAGCCGGACACAGCTTAACGCAGGGGCAAATTCCGCGCCGTAGCCAGGCTCCACGCTGAAGGAAAAGACGGACAGCCGGCCCGGGACGGAAAGACCCAGCTCGTCGGCAGCCTGGTATACCCCCAGGGCTACCTTGTCAGTGTCGGTAATGATGGCAGTAATGTCAGGGTGGCGGGTGATGTACGCAAGTGTGGCGCGGTAGCCGAAATCCACGGAGCTTTTGGCTCCCGGGGGACGGTAGGTCAAGAGCTCCCTGTCCGGTGAAACCTCCCGGCTCCGGAACGCTTCCCGGTAGCCTGTTTCCCTGTCATGGGCCACCGTTCTGTCAGCAGGCGCATTCAGGAAAAGAATCCGCCGGTGCCCCAAAGCAAGCAGATATTCAGTTACCTGAAAAGCGGCGCCCACATTGTCGTTGTCCACATACGAGACTCTGGTTTCATAGGCGGCCGGAGGCCGTCCAATGACCACAACGGGCAAATGCTCCTGCAGCCGCTCCCGGAGACGGGAATCATGGACGGTAGGGTCCAGGACAATTTCCCCGTCCACCGGATTGGACGCCAGATTCTCCGGCAGGCTGGCGAATGCCTTGGGCAGCGTGTTGACCAGCAGCCTGTAGCCCCGGCTATAGCATTCCTTCAGTACGCCGTTTAGAAGGGCCATATGGAACGCGCCGAACTGGATCTGCTCCCCCTCCATGCTGATCCCGATAATCCGGGTTTTGCCGCCGGCCAGACTTTTGGCCCAATAGTTGGGCTTGTAGCTCAGCTTCTGCGCCGCCTGAAGCACCCTGTCTGCTACATCCTTGCTAATGGGACGCTTTTTGGAAAATACATTGGAAACGGTGCTTTTCGATACTCCTGCAATCCTGGCAACATCCTCAATAGTAGCCAATCTTCGTATAACCTCCTGTTTGCCTCTTCCATGTAAAATGGTAAACCGGTTTTATACGGGGAGCGTTAACTGTGTCTAAATAAATTGTAAAGGCGGCTTCATTCAGGGATTGTTTTCATCAAACCGGTTCGATGATTAAGGAGAGGATTTTTATTTTGCCGCGGGCATTGGGTTGGAATGGTATACTTTGGGAAGATGATTGCGACTTAAGGAGGAGAAGCTGATGATCCGCAACAAAAGAATTGCCGGGACAAGCCTGGACGCTGCCGAATTTGTGCTGGGCGGGGTTGAGCTGGGGGCTGGACTTGACCTTGCCGAGTCCTTTAGGCTGATGGATGCCTATGTGAACCGGGGCGGCAACATGGTGGATACCGCAGAGATATACAGTAATTGGCTGCCTCATGAGGCCAGTAAAAGTGAAACCGTTATCGGTCAATGGATGGCGGAGAGGAAAAACCGCAGCCGCCTCATCGTCACCACCAAAGGCGCACATCCCCGGCTTGACAGCATGCAGGTGCCGCGGATGTCCGAGACGGAGCTCCGCCATGATTTGGAGGGCAGCCTGACCCGGCTGGGAACAGATACCATCGATTTGTACTGGCTGCATAGGGACGATGCCTCCAGGCCTGCCGGTGAGATTGTGGAGACCATGAACCGCTTCGTGGTGGAAGGGAAAATCCGCTGGTACGGGGTATCCAACTGGACGGTGGAGCGGCTTGCCGAAGCGCAGGAGTACGCGGCTGTCCACGGGCTCCAGGGCTTCTCCGGCAACCAGCCGGGATGGAGTCTGGCTGTGGCCGATCCGGACCGGTTTACGGACCCGACACTGGTCTTTATGGATGATGCACTCCATGCCTATCATGTGCGTACCGGGCTCTCCGCGTTTGCTTATTCCTCCCAGGCCCAGGGGCTGTTCACCAAAATGGCAGCAACGCCTGGCAATGATTTCCCGGAGAAAACCGCTGCCATGTACCGGGTGGAGGATAACCGCCGGCGCCTGGCTGAGGTAAAACGGCTGGCGGACCGCTACGGCGCCACTGTGAACCAGATTGTGCTGGCTTATCTGCTGGTGCAGCCCTTTCCCGTTTTTCCGGTAGTAGGGGCCAAAACGGAGGCGCAGCTGGAGGACAGTCTGGGAGCAGGCGGAATCCGGCTGACAGAAGAGGATTGCCGCCTGCTTGACGCAGGGCTGTTCCAGGTGCCAACCGCGAAATGATCATCAAAAACGTCGAGCCCCGGAAGCCTTCCTCATGCTACACTAAAGCCACTTCATGAAGAAAACGGATGCAAAGGGCGGGATGCCTTGGATTACAGTTTCATGATTTGTTCGGTGATTGTTTTTGTGGAAAACAGGCTGGATGAGCGTTTGGATTACCGGGAGCTGGAGTCGGAGATCGGATTTTCAGCCGTCCATATCCGGCAGGTGTTTGCCCGCCATACGGGCATGCCTCTGGCCCGCTATGTGCGCTGCCGGCAGATTGCCCATGCGGCATTCGATTTAATCCACACCAGGGAAAAGGCGCTGGACATCGGGGCTAAATACAGCTTCCCCAACCCGGACAGCTTCACCCGTGCTTTCCGGCGGGTTACCGGCATGACTCCCCAGGAATTCCGCAACCGGCGCTGTGCCGTAGGGCGGATCAAGCTTTGCGCAGGCGTTTACGGGGTTGGTATTATACAGGAACAGGAGTGTGGCATGGATGAGTCAAGGGCAAGTTACTGAGCAAGGCGGAGGTATCCTGTATGGGGTACCCAAGGTGGAATACGGTTCTTACAAGGGATGCACTCCATTTCCCATCTGCTTGAAAGCCTATGCCAATTATCTGGGACAGCCGGTGGAATATGATGCGGTTATGGCGGGCTGCGGGGCGGGCTTCCGGCTTACCTGGGACACAACCTCCTGGAATTGCGGCAATGTGGATGTGGTGTTTACTTTTGACGATCCCATGAAGGTATACCGCACAGGAGCTGCGTTTCTGGGGAGGACCCTTACCCTCCTGGGGCGTTCGGAGCAAACCGCCAAAGCGGACTTCTCCAGATTTATCCGGGAAGAAATCGATAAGGGCAGCCCTTGTATTGCCTTGGGGATCATCGGCCCGCCTGAGGCCTGTCTTGTCACCGGATACAGGGATAATGGAGATGTGCTTTTGGGCTGGAATGTTTTCCAGGACAACCCCGAATACCGGGGAAATGTGTCGTTCGATCCTTGCGGGTATTACATCACTGGAGGCTGGTGGGAGAATCCGGAGACTCTGGCGGTGATGGCGCTGGGTGAAGCGGCGGGGCCAGAGTTGACGCTGAAGGAGCTTGCCGCAAATGCCATCGAGGTGCTGAGCGGCAGAACAAGCGGGAAATATGCCAAGGGAATTCTTGCTTACGATTATTGGAAAAAAGCGGTGGCCGACGACAGCCAGTTTCCATCCAATGCGGTTCTGCCTATCCTGGTGGAGCGGCTGATGTGCCACGGCGATGCTATGGACACGCTGGCGGACGGGCGTTCCCGGGTTGCAAACCATCTGCGGAAGCTGGGAGAGCAGGATTCCGGACAGCGCAGCCTCTTGCTGGAGGCGGCAGGCCACTTCGAAGCGGTTTCCACCGCTGTCAACAAAATGGCGGAGCTTCTGGGCGGCTGGGGCCGTGGGGAGAAGCAGCTGCGCAATCTGGCCCGGCGGGATATCCGGGAGGAGATCTGCAGCCTGATCGATACCTGCAAGGAAGCGGATCAGCAGGGATTGGAAACCCTTATGCAGCTGGCTGCCGCATTGGAATAGGGTTAGGAATAGGGATAGGGGTGTGAAGCGGAAAAGCTCCGGATTGCCGGAGCTTTTTTGGTTTCACAGCTTTTTTCCAATCTCTGCAACAAATTATTCCTCTTCATGCGTCTTAAAGGATAAGCACGGGTATCCGATACATACACTACCAGTGACCTGGCATGTCTTGTTTGAAATAGGCAGGAGATGCCGCACATGTGCGCTATTCACAGCAGCACGGGAAAGGAGTGATGTTTAATGGGCAGGAAAACCGCTATCATCGCCGGATTGGCCATTCTGTTGGTTTGCGGAGCTTGCGGTGGAGCCGGAGGGAGCCGTCAGCAGAGCACCGGGCAGGAAAAAGGCGCCGGACAGTCGGTGTCGAACAGTCCGGGAGTTTCCTCACCTGCTGCCTATGACGGGCAAGCTGAGGGTCTGCCGGCAGCCTCCCATGAGCCGAAGCAGGCACCATCTTCGAAACCGGCTTCTCCAGTTACGCATAAGGCAACTTTGGCCGCTATCGGGGATGTGCTGATTCATAACAGTGTCTACAATGACGCCCGTACCAAGGACGGCGGGTATGATTTTAAACCAATGCTGAAGCCGGTTAAGGAGTTGTTGACCCAACCTGATCTATTGGTAGCCAATCAGGAGAGCATCACTGGCGGCGAGGAGCTGGGACTGTCCTCCTACCCCATGTTCAACAGCCCTTTTCAGGTGGGGGACGCCCTGCTTGACGCCGGAGTGGATATGGTCACAATGGCCAACAACCACACCTTGGATAAGCGGGAAAAAGGAGTTCTTTCCGCCACCTCATATTGGGACAAAATCGGGATGCCCTACACCGGTGCTTTCCGGAGCGCCGAGGATCAGAGCCGGCTCCGTACGCTGGAGAAAAACGGGATCAGCTTCGCGTTTTTGGCTTATACCTATGGCACCAACGGCATTCCCGTTCCCGAAGGCAAGCCGTATCTGGTGAATTTGCTGGACCCGGTCAGGATGGAGCAGGAAATCCGCGACAGCAAAGCTAAAGCGGATTTTACGGTTGTCTCTGTTCATTGGGGGACCGAGTATCAGGAGGAGGCCAATACTTCACAACGGGAGCTTGCCCAAAAGCTGGCGGATTGGGGCGCGGATGTGATCATCGGCACCCATCCCCATGTGCTGCAAACGATAGAATGGGTAACGGCTGCTGACGGGAGAAGTTCGCTGGTTATGTATTCCCTGGGAAATTTTTTGTCGGCGCAGGAAAAAACCATCCAGCTTGTAGGCGGCATCGGCCAGGTGGAGGCAGTAAAAACCGTTACCGGCGGGCAGGTGGAGCTGCGGCTGGAAAATCCGGTGTTTACCCCTGTGTACACCAGCTATGTCAACTGGCGAAACTACAGTCTGATTCCAATGGGAGAGCTGGAAGGGGAGGCGTTCGCCCAGCCCAGGGCCGTTTGGGAGAAAATCAAAGCCCGGATGCTCCGGGCGCTGCCTGAACTGCAGGTGCGGGACGGGGCAGAGGCTGGAGGGTAGCGGAAAATCGCTTCCCCTATTTCCGCTTGGAGCAGGTACGGAGTTGCATTAGCGGAACTATCCTTCCGCTATGCAAAGGACTGGGCAAGGGACGGGGAACCTCAAGACTATTGGCTGCCCCTCTTTACGTACACTATCCCATTTGCTCAGGAATCGGGTATCACCTTGCTCAGGAATCCGGGATGGTGGTGTGGTGAAAGTTCGCAGGTGGCTCTTATGCCGTTTCGCTGTTTACGGGGCTTTCGTAACACCATCCTGCTTATAGCGTTTTTGCTTTCCGGATAGCGGAAACGGTTTGTCCGCTATTTCCTGCGGAAGCGGGAAAAGCCTGCAATAGCGGAAGGCCATGTTCCGCTATTGAGTGGCTCCTCCCTCGAAATCTCCAGTTTGGGAACAAATAAAGGAAGTTAGACTGCCCTTATCCCTCCCATAGTGGGCACATGGCTCAAATAGGGGAAGATCGGCTGCCGCTATTTGCTGGGAGGCAACTTGGAGAGTATACCTCCGCTCCTGAGCAAAAGGGATAGTGTTCATAAGGAGCGTCCGAGGCCAACTATTACCTGAGCTATTGGGATAGTGCGCATAAGGAAATGGTTCAGCACCACAAAAGCGCGCCTGATCCGATGGGCAAGCACTATGCCTGGCTGTCTGCTCCCGGAGTGAAGTGGCTGGGGAAGCCCTCTGCCGCTCTCTGCATGTTTACCCCGAATTGATTCTCCGGCAGGTACTCAAGCCTCTTATTATCTGCTATAATGGCAAAGAAGGAATACGTATGTTCGCCTGCAACCGGCGGATTTGACAGGAGGACTCTCGTGCGGATTCTGGGAATCGATCCGGGCATCGCCATTGCGGGCTTCGGATTTATCGACAAAGAGGGAAGCAGAATTACACCCGTTCAGTTCGGCTCCATCCAGACGGAGGCGCACACCGACCCGGGCTTAAGACTGAAGCAGGTATATGAGGCTGCGGTGCAGCTTATCGATACATACAAACCGGAGGCCATGGCGGTGGAAAAGCTGTTTTTCAACCGTAACGTAACCACTGCCTTTACCGTAGGGCAAGCCAGAGGCGTTATTATTCTGGCCGCCGTGCAGGCCGGCATACCGGTGGCGGAGTACACACCACTCCAGGTGAAGCAGGCGGTGGTGGGCTACGGCAACGCAGAGAAGAAGCAGGTTCAGGAGATGGTGCGGATTTTCCTGAAGCTTCAGGCGGCACCCAAGCCCGATGATGTGGCGGATGCTTTGGCTGTTGCCATCTGTCATGCCCATTCCTGTACCCTAACTCAAAAATTGAACGGAGCACTCAAATCATGATCGATTTTCTGCGGGGTTCACTTGCGTTTACGGATACGGATTTTGTGGTGCTGGATGTGCAGGGAATTGGCTACCGGGTGTTTTGCGCCAATCCCTATGCCGTCGCTGCCCAGGAAAACCAGATAGTCATGCTTTATATTCACTACCATGTCCGGGAAGACGCGGTTCAGCTCTATGGCTTTGTCTCCAGGGAGGAGCAATCGCTGTTCCGGCGTCTTCTGGAGGTATCCGGCATCGGTCCGCGGGTGGCTTTGGGTATCCTGTCGGCAGGACGGCCCGATGAGGTAGTGGGCGCGATTTACCAGGAGAATCTGAGCTTCCTGATGAAGCTTCCCGGTATCGGCAAAAAAACAGCCCAGCGGATTATTCTGGACCTGAAGGATAAGCTGGCCGATCTGCCCATGGCGGTTTCCGCTGCAGCTGCAGCGGGCTCGCTGTCGGCGAAGCCGGGCAAGCCTACTGCAGCAGGACACGGCTCCAAGGAATGGCTGGAGGCCAAGGAGGCGCTGATGTCCCTTGGCTATACCGAGCCGGAGGCAGACCGGGTATGGCCGCAGGTGCAGGAAAAGTCGGGAGAAGCTGCATCGGCTGAGGCTATGGTGAAGCTTGCGCTCCAGGCTTTATTCCGGGGATAAAAAAGTCCCCTGATTTCGCATCAAAGACAACATCAGGCACTGCTCTAAAGCAGCTTGGCCTGTGGGAGGAAAAAGCATGGAGGACCGGATTATCTCCGCTGATTTTATGATGGAGGACCAGGTGATGGAGCTAAGTCTTCGTCCCCGTTATCTGGCGGAGTATATCGGCCAGGCTCAAGTCAAGGATAATTTGAAGGTATATATTGAAGCAGCCAAGCAGCGCAAGGAACCCTTGGACCATGTGCTGCTGTACGGACCGCCAGGGCTGGGTAAAACCACCCTGTCCACCATTATCGCCAATGAGCTGGGCGTAAGCATCCGCACCACCTCCGGGCCGGCCATTGAGCGTCCGGGAGATCTGGCCGCCATTCTGACCAATCTGCAGGAGGGCGATGTACTCTTCGTGGACGAGATTCACCGGCTTCACCGGACGGTGGAGGAGGTGCTGTATCCGGCCATGGAGGATTTCGCCCTGGATATTATTATCGGGAAGGGCCCCAGCGCCCGTTCTGTGCGGCTGGATTTGCCCAAGTTCACCCTAATCGGCGCCACCACCCGGGCAGGCCTTCTGTCAGCTCCGCTCCGGGACCGCTTCGGGGTAGTCAGCCGCCTGGAATATTATACCGAGGATGAGCTGACCTTTATCGTTTCCCGGACAGCCGACATTCTTGGGGCGCAAATTATCGGGGAAGCAGCCCGTGAGGTAGGTAAACGCTCCCGGGGCACGCCGCGGATTGCCAACCGGCTTCTGAAGCGGGTGCGGGACTACGCTCAAGTGAAAGGTGACGGAGTGATTACCTTGGAGCTGGCCCAAATGGCTCTGAAGCAAATTCAGGTGGATGACCGGGGCTTGGACCATATCGACTACAAAATGCTGGAAGCGATTATCCGCTTGTTCAACGGCGGTCCGGTAGGACTGGACACCATCGCCGCCACCATCGGCGAAGAAAGCCAGACCATTGAGGATGTTTACGAGCCGTATCTGCTCCAGTTGGGATTTATCCAGCGGACTCCCCGGGGGAGAACCGCCACGCATTTGGCATATGCCCATCTGGGCATCGCTCCGCCGGAGGACAAAAAGTGAAGGGAGAACCTGCATCATGATGAAGCCTGTCATCGGCATTGCAACCGCCGCATTCCTGGCCTTCAGCGCCACACTGCCCGCTCTCCTGGCTCCAGTAACCCCGGTTATGGCCGCAGGGGAGACCGTTGGGGCGGAAACCATCCGGGTGGCTTTGGTGCTGGAGTCCGGCAAGCTCAAATCCACAGCAGCTTCTGTTGCCATATCCTCCAATGAAGGATTGGCAGTCACTCTCCGGAGCGCCACAAGTGCTGCAGCGCTGCCTGCTGACGCATTGTCCGCCGCCACAATCCGTGCAGCCGGCGACCAGTTCCGGCTGAAGCTGCTGGAAACCGCCGATTTGGCCCAAGCCAAGACGTTAAAGGACCAGCTCGCTTCCTCCGTACAGCCTGTTTTCCTCCTGACTGAAACCCGCAACGGAAAACAATTCTATCAGGTTGTAGCGGGAGATTATGCCAGTAAGGCAGCTGCTGCCAGCGCACTGGCGGCTCTGAAGCTGCAGCCTGCGTTGGCCCTGCTCTCATCCATACCGCAGGTGCAGGGACCGTTCCGGCTCAGCGCAGGGAGCTACGCCAACCATGCGGAGGCGGACAAGGCCCGGGCTGTTTATGCCAACCAGGGCTTCGAAACAGCAGTGGCTCTCACGGTTAAAACCGGCGCTGCCGCATCCTATGAGGTATGGCTTGGCGCGGAAACGGACAACGAGGCGCTGGCGGTGCTGAAGCTGAACGTGCTCAAGTCCCAGCCGGCGCTTCAACTGGGTACGGCCGATATCACCAAGCCGTATGTAGTGAAGCGGCAGGATGCTACCTCGTCTGAAAGCGGAGCCGCCAACGCGTCACTGCTGCTGTTCCCGGTGCAAAACGTGAAGCTGGATGTGGCACCGAGGAAGGGTGAATTTACGGTAGCGGAAAAAAACAACAGAACCTACCGGGGCAAGGCCGAGATCTCATACCATAACAATAAGCTGGCAGTGATCAATGAGCTTCCCTTTGAAGAATATCTGTATTCCGTGGTCAGCGGGGAAATGGGCAAGGGCTGGCCTGCCGAAGCACTGAAGGCACAGGCTGTGGCTGCCCGGAGCTATGCCAAGGCGTCGGGCATCAAATATGAAATCGCCCATGTTTCCGACACTAACCTGGACCAGGTTTATGACGGCAACGAGGATGCCGATTCCATCGCTGCGGTGAATGCAACGGCAGGAGAGATGCTGATCGACAAAAACGGTCCTATTCTGGCGCTGTTCTCTGCCAATGCCGGAGGTATGACCAGCGACGGCTCAGATGTCTGGGGCAATACGGTGTCTTATCTGACCGTTGGCCCCAGCCCCGATGACGGTGCGGAGAAGGCCAAGGCCTTATGGCACAGAGGAGTGCTGCCCGATGGACAGGTGGCGTACATCCACTCGGATTATCTGGAGGATACAGGTGCCAAAAATGCAGCGGGGCTGTCCGTTTACCAAATTACCGAGAATGCTGTAAACGCCCGGAGAGAGCCTTATGTGGACAATGCCAAAAACCCGGCAGTGGCCAAGCTGAACATGGGCGAGAAGGTGACGGTATTCGGTGAAGCCCGGGAATCCAACTCCTATTCCTGGGTCCGTGGCCCTTATGACAGCGGCGAATTGCTGACCCTGATGAACAAAACCTTAAGTGAGCCTATTCCCGGCTCTCTTACAAGTCTGGATGTCACCAAACGCGGGGTCTCCGGACGGGTAACAGAGCTGTCAGCCAACGGAAAGCCTGTGAAGGTTTCCACCCCGGATGCTTACCGTTCCGTTTTGGGCGGGCTGCCCAGCACCCGGTTTGAAATTGAACGCAGTGGAGGGTATACTATACAAGGAGCGGGGGGAGCATCAGCCTCCGCAGCCAATGGAGCGCCACTGTATGCTCTGACTGCCAACGGACAAGCACAGCCTGTTAATGCTTCCTCGTATTTCGTACTGAACGGGGAGGGCAAGGTGAACTACACCGGCGGAGCGGCGGCCATGTATACCATTAAAGGGACCGGCAACGGCCATGGACTGGGCTTATCCCAGTGGGGAGCAAGAGGCTGGGCCGAAAAAGGCTCCGATTATAAGCAGATCCTCGGCTATTATTTTGACGGCGTAACCCTGACGAAGGAATGAACGGAATGGATGTCAATTTGTTTGATTTTGATTTGCCTGAAGAGCTTATCGCCCAGACTCCCCTGTTGGAGAGGACGGGCTCCCGCCTTCTGGCGTTGAATAAACGGACCGGAGAAATCGGCCATTGCCGCTTTGAGGACATGGCTGATTTTTTGCGCCCGGGGGATCTTTTGGTGTTAAACGATACCAAGGTAATTCCTGCGCGGTTGTACGGACATAAGGCCGACACCGGGGCCAAGGCGGAGCTTCTGCTGCTGAAATCCCTGGGGGAGGACCGCTGGGAGGCGCTGGCCAAACCCGGCAAACGTCTGCATAAGGGTGCGGTTCTCCATTTTGGCGGAGAGGAAAACGGAGAGCCGCCGCTTACGGCGGTAATCGAAGAGGAAGGTGAGATGGGCGCAAGAACCATCCGGTTCCACTATACAGGCATCTTCAATGAAATCCTCGACCGGTTGGGGGAGATGCCTCTCCCGCCTTATATCAAAGAGCAATTGGAGGACCGGGACCGTTATCAGACGGTGTATGCCCGTCATGAAGGCTCGGCGGCTGCGCCTACTGCGGGCCTGCATTTTACCCGGGAATTCCTTGACCGTTTGCAAAAGAAAGGCGTTCAAATCGCCACTGTCACCCTGCACGTAGGTTTGGGCACCTTCCGTCCGGTATCTGCCGATACGGTGGAGACCCATGCCATGCATGCCGAATATTACGAGCTATCCGAAGCAACAGCAGCAGCCGTCAATTCTGCCAAAGCGGCCGGCGGCCGGATCGTAGCCGTAGGCACTACCTCCGCCAGAACACTGGAAACCGCCGCAAGGCGCTTCCGGCGGGAAGGGGAGGACGGCATTCATTTGGAAGCTTGCTCCGGCTGGACCGATATCTTCATTTATCCCGGAATTCCGGTGCTGGTGGTGGATGCCCTGCTGACCAACTTCCATCTGCCCAAATCCACCCTGGTAATGCTGGTCAGCGCCATTGCCGGCAGGGAGCATATTATGGAGGCTTACCGCCAGGCAGTAGAGGAGCGGTACCGGTTTTTCAGCTTCGGCGACGCCATGTTTATTTATTAGAGACTGCAGTTTCTTAAGATGAAAGGAAGAGGCAATTGGCTGTCAGATACGAACATATCAAAACCTGTAAGCAATCCGGTGCCCGTCTTGGCAGAGTGCACACTCCTCACGGGGTCATTGAAACACCGGCCTTCATGCCCGTGGGCACGCTTGCCACCGTAAAGACCATGAGCCCTGAAGAACTGAAGGCCATGGACGCCCATATTATTCTGAGCAATACCTATCACCTGTTCCTCCGTCCCGGCCATGAGACCATCCGCAAGGCTGGCGGCCTGCACAAGTTTATGAACTGGGACCGTCCGATTCTCACGGACAGCGGCGGCTTTCAGGTTTTCAGCCTTAGCGAAATGCGCAAAATCACCGAGGAAGGCGTAGCCTTCCGCTCCCATCTGAACGGGGATAAGCTGTTCCTGTCCCCCGAGAAGGCAATGGAGATCCAGAACGCGCTGGGCTCCGACATCATGATGGCCTTCGATGAATGCCCGCCGTTTCCGGCCACCCACGAGTATGCCAAGCATTCCCTGGAGCGGACCACCCGTTGGGCGGAGCGCTGCCTGAAAGCACATGAAAACACTCAAAACCAAGCCCTGTTCGGTATAGTCCAAGGGGGCATGTACGAGGACCTGCGGAAGCAGAGCGCTGCCGATTTGACTTCACTGGATTTTCCGGGGTATGCTATTGGAGGACTCAGTGTCGGGGAACCGAAGGAATTAATGTATGAGGTGCTGGAGTACACCACACCTGTCCTGCCGGCCAATAAGCCCCGTTATCTCATGGGCGTAGGCTCGCCGGATGCGCTGATCGAAGGCTCTATCCGCGGCGTAGACATGTTCGACTGTGTGCTGCCCACCCGCATTGCCCGCAACGGCACCTGCATGACCAGCGAAGGCAGACTGGTGGTGCGGAACGCCCGGTTTGCCGAGGACTTCGGTCCGCTGGACCCCAAGTGCAGCTGCTACACCTGCACCAACTATTCCCGCGCCTATATCCGCCATTTGATTAAGGCGGACGAGACCTTTGGCCTGCGGTTAACCACCTACCACAACCTTCACTTCCTGCTGGAACTGATGCGCTCTGTCCGCCAGGCGATTATGGATGACAGACTGCTGGATTTCCGGGACGAATTTTTTGAAATGTACGGCATGAACGAAAACGGCAAGGGCTTCTGATTTGGCCCCTGCCGCACATAAAAACGGCCTGGCTTCTTCATGAGAAAGGCAGGCCGTGTGGATTCGGGTTTAATGGAAGCACATACATAAACCAGAACGATCATTATTTTTTGGGAGGAATCCGCGTGTTTAACCTTGCAGCAGAACCTGCAGCAGGAGGGGCCGGTTTATTGGTCACCTTCGTACCCTTCATCGCAATTTTTGCGATTATGTACTTCCTGATGATCCGTCCGCAGCAAAAGCGCCAAAAGAGCCGCAACATGCTGTTGGCCAATCTCAAAAAGGGCGACAAAGTCACTACCATCGGAGGCCTGCATGGCACCATTCTGGAGCTTACCGACGATACTGCGGTGCTCCGGGTCAATGATGTCACCAAGCTGACCTTTGACCGTTCGGCCATTAACAATGTCATTACAGCCGCACCTTCCGCCTTGGAAAAGAAGGAAGAGAAGAAAGCCGAAAAGGCTGACGGCGAAATTAAAGACTAAGCTTTCCCTTAAGGGGCCGAAAGGCTCCTTTTTTTTATTGAATGGAAATAGGAGTGTTCCAGTCGCGGCTCTGCCGATTCCATGGTAGAATCGGTAGAGAAAGGAAGGATTGCATGATACGGGCACTGCTTGCCGATGATGAGGAATTGGCTCTTTACCAAATGCAAAAAATGTTAGCCGCACATCCCGGCATACAGGTGGAAGGCTGTGCCATGGAGCCGGCCGGGACGCTGGAGCTTGCCTCCGCCTTGCAGCCTGATGTGGTTTTTTTGGATATACATATGCCCGATATGAACGGTCTCCGTACAGCAGAGCTGATTCAGCAGGTAAGCCCTAAGACGGATATTGTGTTTGTCACCGCTTATGAAGCTTACGCGCTTGAAGCCTTCGAGCTTAATGCCCTGGATTATCTTCTGAAGCCCATCTCCATGGACAGATTGGCCAAAACCGTACGGCGGATGGAAGAACGGTTCACCGGCAGCATCCAGGATGGAGCAGCGTTGGGGGAGGTGCGGCTTCATCTGTTGGGTTCCGTAACCTATTCTAAAAACGGACTGGCTCCCCAACCCTTCAAGTGGAGAACAACCAAGGCGCAGGAGCTTTTTTTGTATTTGCTGCACCACCGGAACCGGTTTGTGGGAAAGGATGAAATTTTACAGCTGCTGTGGCCTGATTTTGATTCCAAAAAGGGATCTACCCACCTGTATACGACTGTCTACCAAATTAAGCAATGCCTCAAGCAGGCATGCTTGGAAATCTCCATACATAATGTAAGCAGCGGTGAGGGCTATATGCTGGAAGCGGATAAGGTGAGGATTGATGCGGTGGAATGGGAGGAGGGCATCCGCTGTATGAAGGAGTTCAGCCCTGCCAACCATCTGCTGCATCAGAAATGGTTTGACATGTACCGCGGAGAATATTTAGGGGCGCTTGATTACCTGTGGGCGGAAGGGGAACGGGAGCGGCTGAGGATCATATGGCTGCATCATGCTTCTCAGTTGGCTGACTCCTACCGGGAGGATGGGCTGGTGCTGGAGGCTGTTATACTCCTGAAGCGTATGCTGGAGCTGCATCCGTATTATGAGGAAGGTTATTTAATCTTAATGAAGCTCTACGACCAAATGGGAGAGCATTCCGCCGCAGAAGCCTGTTTTTCGGAGCTGAAGCATAATGTGGAGGAGGAGCTGGGTGTGAAGCTGTCGCCCGAGGTGCTCCAATGGTATTACAGCCGGAGAAGAGAGAAAAGCGGCACATGAGCTCATACCGCAGAATGGGGCTGCTGGCGGTTTTGTTTCTGGTTGTTCTAACCAGTGTGAGAGTAGTCTGGCTGGTGGCCCGCACCGAACCGCATGACCCTGCTGTGCAGAATGGGGTTCTGGATTTGCGTCCGTATGGTCTGCCCGATGGCCGTACCATGATCCTGGACGGGGAGTGGGAGTTTTATCCCTCCCAATTGCTGAAACAGGTGGAGGAGGGCGGGTCCGCTCCGGCCCACACCTTTATGGAGGTGCCCGGCTTATGGGGCAGCGAGCGGTTCGAAAGCGGAAGCGGAAGTTACCATTACGGCACGTACCGCCTCCGCATCCTGCTTCCTGAAGGAAATCCCGGAGTTCTTGGGCTTTCCTTTAAGGATGTTAAGCAGGGCTCGGCGCTCTATGTGAACGGAAGGTATTTGGGCGGGTCGGGACAGCCCTCGGGAGAGGCGGAAACCTTTGTTACGGGGGTGAGGCCATACCAGGCTTTTTTTGAGCCCTCCGGCAAGGAGGTGGAGATTGTTGTCCAGGTTGCCGTGGACAGCAGCTACCGCTACAAAGGCGGGCTTACCAAGTCTGTAAGCTTCGGAACGGGCACGGCTGTCCAGCGGGAAAAAGCGGTGGACCTGATGCTGCAGGGGACTGTGATTTCCCTGCTGCTTATCATAATGCTGGTGGTTGCGTTGACCTATCTTTTAGGAAACCGCTCACGGCTGCTGCTCAGCCTTCTGGCCGGCCTGGGTGCGGGAGTAGGCACCTTGCTTATTTCCGATGATAAGCTTGGTCTGGAGCTGGTGGCCCTCTCCTATGGCGGGGTAATCAAGACGGTCTGGTTTCTTGTAACGGCAATGGTTGCGGGCTGTTTTGATTTTGTCGTCCGCCTGCTGCTCCCCGAAAAGGTGAACCGTCCTTATAGAATATTCATGGGCATCCTTTGGATATGGATACTTGCCATCTTGCTGCTTCCGGCCCGTACGGTCGCCCAACTGAATCCCCTGAACCGCAGCATATCGCTTTGTTTTCTCCTGGCGATTGTTGCTGTGATTGGGATGGCTGTCCGCAAGGGAAAGGAAGACAGTATTTTTTTGCTGCTTGCGGGATCAAGCATGGTGTCCAATTTGCTGTGGAGCTCCTACAAATCCGCTTCCACTATCAATATGGGGTTTTATCCGGTGGATCTGACCGTGGTTTTCTTAAGTTTGGCTGCATACGCCATGAGGCAATATTTCCGGAAGGTGGAGCAGGCCAAGGACCTGGCCCTGCGTCTGCAGGAGGAGGATAAGCGCAAGGATGAATTCCTGGCGAATACCTCCCATGAGCTGCGCAACCCGCTTCATGGCATGATGAATATTGCCCAGACCCTGCTGGAAACAGAACGGGGGGCTATCGGAGCCGAAAGCGCCCGCAGTCTGGAGCTGCTCCTGACGATCGGGGGCAGGATGACCCTGATGCTCAATGATCTTCTGGAGCAGGCCCGGCTGAGGGAAAAAGGGGTTAAGCTCCAGATTGCACCGGTACAGCTTCAGCCGCTTGCAACCGGCGTGATGGATATGCTGTCTTATCTGACGGAAAAGAAGCCTGTCCGGCTGCAAACGGTTATTTCCCCGGATTTTCCACCGGTGCTGGCTGATGAATTGCGGCTGATCCAGATTCTCTTCAATCTCGTCCATAACGCACTGAAATTTACCCAGGAAGGCTCGGTTATGATTTCCGCCCGGCTAACCGGCAAGGAGGCGGAGCTGGAGGTCCGGGACACGGGGACGGGCATGGATGAGGCTGAAGCAAGGAGAGCGTTTGAGGCATATGAGCAGGGGGCTTCGATCCATGGCGCCGCAGGCGGAGGGTTTGGTCTGGGCTTGTCCATCTGCAAAAAGCTGGTTGAGCTTCACGGCGGAACCCTCCGGCTGCAAACATCGCCGGGAAAGGGCTCCGTATTTTCCTTCCGGCTGGCTCTCGCCCAAGGAGCAGAGGCTTCTGCGGGACAATACCTTCAGCCTCCGGAAGCGGAGGCCTCCCAACAAAAACCGCTCCAGGAAGCAGCTTCTCTATCTGAACGGACGGATAAACCGAAGGTGCTTATGGTGGACGATGATCCGGTGAATCTGAAAATCCTGGCCGGTGTATTATCCCCGGACCACTACCGGATTGTCACTGCCGGAGGAGGGCGGGAGGCATTGGAGCGGATTGGGGAGGAAAGCTGGGACCTGCTGATTTCTGACGTAATGATGCCCGGCATGTCAGGCTATGAGCTAACGGCCATTCTGCGCAGCCGCTACTCTCTGTTGGAGCTCCCGGTTCTTCTCCTGACAGCCAGAAGCTCCACGGAGGATATCCTGGCCGGCTTCCGCGCAGGAGCCAATGATTATGTGGCCAAGCCGGTCAATGCGCTGGAGCTGCGGAGCCGTGTACAGGCTCTGACACAGCTGAAGCAAACCATGGATGAGCTTTTGCGGATGGAGGGTGCTTATCTTCAGGCTCAGATTGAGCCGCATTTTCTTTTTAATACCATGAACTCCATCTCTGCTCTGGGAGACCTGGACGTGGAGCGGATGCGCCGGATGATAGATGCATTCAGCTCGTATCTGCGGATCAGCTTCGATTTTCTCAATACCAGGGATGTGGTTCCACTCCGTCATGAGCTGGAGCTGATCAAGGCATATCTGTATATTGAACGGGAGCGGTTCGGAGAACGCTTGGCTGTGGAATGGGACCTTGAGGATGGCACGGACATCATGGAGCTCTTGCTTCCGCCGTACACCATCCAGCCTTTAGTGGAAAATGCGGTAAAGCACGGTATCCTGTCCCGGTCCATAGGGGGTAGGGTTGCCGTACGTATCCGAAGCGGGGCCAATGGTATTCAGGTGGCAGTGGAGGATAACGGAGCGGGAATGGATGAAGCCCAGCTTGCCGGGCTGCTGTACCGTACAGCTTCCGCAGGGCCAAATGGTGTAGGGCTCGTCAATACGGACCAGAGGCTTAGGGCGCGGTACGGAAGCGGATTGACCATTGTAAGCCGGCCAGGCCAGGGGACAGTGGCGTCATTTTCCATTCCTAAGCAACAGCAAGCCGCGGATAAAAAGAAACGGGTATAGGGATGGCGGCGTAGGCCGGCCATCCCTTTTTATTTTCCAAGCCAGCTGCATGTATAAGCAGTGATTATTTCTTGGTGTTAACCCCGAAGATTCCGCCTACAGCCCCCACCAGAAAGGCGGCTGCCGCGAATAATGCCACACTCCAGTCCAGCCCCTTGTCAAAGCTTAAGAATCCGATGACCAGCACAATGATGCTGTACAAGAGCCCCAGCGTTCCCCCATGGTACCACCCTCTGCTGCCGGAACGGCGTCCGCTGGCGAAGCTGCCGGCCATTACGGAGAGACCGTGTATGATCCACGCATAAACTGGAAGGGCTTCTTCTCCCTGATCGCCGGCCGTCACTGCCACTGACGCGGCTAAAGCGCCGACAGCCATAACCACAAAGGCAAAAATCAGCCCCCGCAGCATAGGGGATCCCGACCCCACTTGTCCCACTTGCTTGAAATTCATATTTCATTCCTCCTTAAGGGCTTTCGTTAGAAAGCCAGCATCGTAAGCATAAGCTCAGGGCTTTCTTTAATTCATTCTATTGAACAAGCAGGCTAAATAGTACAAGGCTGCGGGTTTCACCGTTTTTCCGTTGGCAATAATTGAGGGTAACCTGACATGTATGAGTGATTTTGGGAAGCGCCAAACTACCAGTTGACACGAGAATTGTCAGGAGGGGCAGACCATGGAGATAATGCCGCTTTTTTTGCGGACGGTGCTGGTTTATATTGTGGTTTTTCTCACCATGCGGTTGATGGGAAAACGGGAAATCGGCAAATTGTCCATCTTTGACCTGGTCATTTCCATCATCATCGCAGAAATTGCGGTGTTTATTATTGATGATTTGAGCAAGCCGATCATCCATGGGCTGATTCCCATTACCACGCTGGTCCTGATTCAGATCGGGACAGCGAAGCTCTCTTTGCACAGCCAAAAGGCCAGAGAAATTCTCGACGGAACGCCCAGCTATCTCATTAAGAACGGCAGGCTGGACCGGACAGAGATGAAGCGCCAGCGGTATAATCTGGACGATCTGATGGTCCAATTGCGGCAGAATCGGGTGATGAATGTGGCGGATGTGGAATTTGCCATTTTGGAAACCTCCGGCAAGCTGACTGTGGTGGAAAAAACCGAGGAGAAGCGGCAGACAGAGGCACCCGCTGATCCTTTTGATACGATCCGTTACGAGGGGCTGCCCCTGCCCTTAATTATGGACGGCAAGGTCCAGGACCAGAATTTATCCAAGCTGGGCAAAACCCGCTTTTGGCTGAAGAGCAAGATCCAGGAGCGGGGGGTCAAGGAGTTCAAGGAGGTTTTTTTCTGTTCTGTAGACCATAAGGGTGTGCTGTTTCTGGACAAAAAGCGTTAATGAAAGGGAACGGCCCCGTTACTTTTTCTTAAAAAAGGGAAGCCTTCCGAAATCATTTTTGTCCACCAGCTTAAGCAGGATGGCTGCAGCAACATAGACAGCGGCCCCGGCAGCTGCTGCCAGGAAAAAACGGAGCAGGCCGGAGGAAATGAAGCCCATCCCGGCAACCCCCCAGCAGGTGAAGCCCATTAGGGCCATAGCCACCCCTGTGCGGAGAAATTCTGCAGACTTCATGGAAAAACGAAGCATCTTGGACACACTGCGGTAGTGCATTAGGGTGACAAGAACGGTATTGAGGTTTATGGCCATTACCGCACCCAGAATGCCCATGCGGGGGTTGGAGGCCAAAAGCAGAATAAGGGCCAGCTTGACCACCGTGCCTGCAGTGGTGTTAACCAGTGCCGTTCCCGGTTTATCCAATGCCTGGAGAGTGGCCTGCAGCGGTGCTTGGAAATAGATAAACAGCGCGACAGGGGCCATCATTTTGAGCATGATGCTGATTTCCGTCTGGCCGTAGAGGAAGTGGCAGAGAGGCTCCGCCAGGATATACATCATCACGGCAAAAGGAGCACCCGTAACCAGCGCCAGCCGCAGGGATTGATGAAGCCGCATATGGATGGTTCGCATATCCCCTCTGGCAGCGGCCTCAGACAAGGAGGGGACCAGTGAGACAGAGAGAGAGAAGGTCAGCGCGCTGGGCAAAAGCAGAATCGGTATAACCATGCCCTGCAGGGCGCCGTATTGGGCGGTGGCAACAGCAGTGGCGATGCCGGCTCTGGCAAGGGACTGGGCGGTGAGAATGGATTCGAACAGATAGGAGGCTGAGCCTACAAGCTTGCTTGCGGTAACCGGTACGGCAATTTTGACCAGCTGCTTCAAGGCAGTGATTCCACCCATATGCTGATGATTTTTGCCGATGACGGCCTTATCGTAAGTCTGGTAATCCTTCCGTGTCCACGCATACATAAGCAGCATGACCAGCATGCCGCCAAGCTCTCCCGCCAGCACCCCCAGCATGGCTCCCGCTGCCGCGTATTCCAGCCCGTAGGGCAGCATCAGCCAGGACAGCAGCAGCATGCCTGCAATCCGCACCAGGGTTTCGAAGGTTTGCGAAAGGGCGGTGGGAATCATGTTCCGTCTTCCCTGGAAGTAGCCTCTGTAAACAGCGGAAACCGATACGATCAGAATGATGGGGCTCATCACCTGAAAGGTGGAAAACACCCTTTTATCCGTCAACAGGTGAGAGGTGATCCAATCGGCGCCAAGATAGCAGAATCCCGTAAAGAAAATGCCCAGGCTGATGGATAGGATAAGAGACACCTTCATGACCTTGCGGATTTTCCCTTCGTTTCCGGCTGACTCGGCCTCCGCCACCAGCTTGGCCACTGCAAGGGGAATCCCGCCCGTAATAACGGTCATCATCATGAGCATAAAAGGGTAACCCAATTGATACAGTCCCACCCCCTCCGCCCCGATAATCCGGGGAAGCAGAATCCGCGGCACAAAACCCAACAGGCGGTTCAGAATGCCTGCCGCTACCAGAATCAGGGTGCCGCCTATGAAGGATTGTTTGGTGATCCGTTTAATGGTTGTCCGCTTTTTGGACATGCGATCCCTCTTCTCGTACAGCTTTATCTTTACATGGATATGCAGCCCGTCCCGGGGCTGATGCTTAATTTGTGAAAATCCCATGGACAGGCAGGAAATCGGCAGCTTGCGGCGAATTACTCTAGGTGCAAACGTAAGGGCCAGTTTACTTGAATCCGCGAAGGGCAGGTGCTTGACCGTTGGAGGATGAGGGACGGGAAGTGGAGCAGGTAATCGGTCAGGATGAGGCGAAGCTGAATGCGATGATAGAGGAACTGTGCATCAGCAAAGCGAAGGAATTCCGTCTTATTGGCTACGAGCATGTAACGGGGGAGGATATCTGGGATTGTGTCAACGAGAAGTACAAGAAGAATGGCGATCCTGCCCTGCATAAAGTGGTAAACGACATCTTATCGCTTAAGTCCACCCAATTCATGAACTGGATGACGCTGAGTGTATACAGGGGGCCGTTGAAATAGCGGCGCTTTTTTCTTTGTGCTTAGGGCGTGTCTGATAACATCCCCTCGAGTTTCAGACACGCCCTAAAAAAAGCCGGCTTTACCCCCGGGAGATTCGCTTGCGCCGGTTCTTTTTGCTGTTTCCAAAAGGGGGTGCAACGGGGTCGGCCGCAGGGGCTTTTAGTGCGAATTTCCGTAAATTGACTCGAAGTTTGCAGGTGGTTATAATGGGACTATTGGAGTGAAGAAGGAAGGGGAAAGCATCTCATGAAAGCCAAAAGGTTAGTTATTTTTTGTGCCATCGTGGTTATTTGTTTGAGCCTGACGGCGATTTTCAGCCCGAATGTCATCAAGGGGCTGCGGTTGGGATTGGATTTGAAGGGCGGATTTGAAATTCTGTATGTAGCCACCCCCGTAGAAGAGGGCGGCAAGGTAACCAAGGCGGCGCTGATTGAAACCGCACGCAATCTGCAGAAGCGGATCGACGCTCAGGGTATCGCCGAGCCGGATATCACTACAGAGGGCAGTGACCGTATCCGCGTCAAGCTGGCTGGTGTAACCGACGAGGCTAAGGTGCGGGAAACGCTTAAAAAACCCGCCAACCTGACCTTCCGCGCACCGGACGGCACGGTTATGCTGAACGGAAGCGATTTCGTGGCGGGCGGAGCCAAGGTGGAATTCGACCAAGCCCATCAGCCGTACATCGCGATTAAATTGAAGGACGCAGCCAAGTTCGGTGAGGTTACCGGCAAGCTGGTAGGACAAACCCTCTCCATCTATCTGGATGAAGAAATGAAGTCCAGCCCGACGGTAAACCAGGTCATCAATTCCGACACAGCCTCCATCACCGGACGGTACACATATGATGAAGCCAAGGAAATGGTGGATATCATCAATCTGGGCTCCCTGCCGTTGAATCTGACGGAGAAGTACACCCAAAGCGTAGGCGCAACCCTAGGGCAGCAATCCCTGCGTCAGACAGTGGAAGCCGGGCTTATCGGCGCTGTGCTGATTCTGGCGTTTATGATCTTTTTCTACCGGCTGCCCGGTATTGTCGCCTCTATTACCCTGATTACCTATATGTTTATCGTGCTGGTCATCTTCAACTGGATGAACGCAACCCTTACCCTGCCCGGCATTGCGGCTTTGATTCTGGGTCTCGGGATGGCGGTGGACGCCAATATCATTACCTATGAACGGATTAAAGAGGAACTACGCACCGGCAAGAGCACGTTGTCCGCCCTGAAGGCGGGAGCCAAGAACTCCTTCCGCACCATTCTGGATGCCAACGTAACCAATATCATCTCCTGCGCTGTGCTGTATTACATCGGGAATGGGGCCATCCGCGGCTTTGCCCTGACGCTGATCATCAGTATCCTTGTGAGCATGCTGACCAACGTATTTCTCTCCCGGATTCTGATTGAGCTTCTGGTTAAGGCGAACATTTTCAAAAAGCCCGCATATTACGGTGTAAAGGAGTCGGAAATCCGTGCACTCTAAAATCCATTACGATTTTATCAAAAACCGCAAGTTGTTTTTCATCGGCTCCATTCTGATTACTCTGGTAGGTTTGGTCATGCTGATCATTGCCACCATTTCCCCCAGTGTGGACTTTCTGCATTACGGCGTTGACTTTAAGGCCGGCACAACCATCGATCTGACCATCGGCAAAACCGTGGAAAAGGCGGAGGTGGAGAAGCTGTTCCAGGACGCGGGCCATAGCCCCAGCGTACTGACCATCGGCGGCAATAGCGACCGTGTTTCCGCCCGTTTCGACGAAACGTTAAACGACGATTCCGTCAAGCAGGTAACCGGGGCTTTCACACAAGCTTACGGCTCGGGCGTGTCCACGGAATTAAGCGCCGTGAGTCCGGACATGGCTACGGAGATGGGAAGGAAGGCCATTTTGGCTGTTGCCATTGCCAGCCTTTGCATCTGTATCTACGTAACCATCCGGTTTGAATGGCGGTTTGCGGTTTCGGCGATCATTACTATTTTGTACGATGCATTCTTCGTGCTCTCCATATTCTCCATCTTCCGGTTTGAGGTGGATCTTCCTTTTGTGGCGGCGGTGCTGACCACCATCGGTTATTCCATCAACGACAAAATTGTTATTCTCGACCGGATCCGCGAGAATATGCGCTTTGCCAAGATCAAAACCGAGGAAGATTTGGCGGATGTGGTTAACCACAGTATCTGGCAAACCATGGGCCGCTCCATCAACACGGTTGTGACCGTATTATTTGCGGCAGTCAGCTTGTTTATTTTCGGCAGCGAAGCCATTAAGCTTTTCGCTCTGGCCAAAATCTTCGGTCTGGTGAGCGGTGTTTATTCGTCCATCTGTCTGGCAACACCGCTTTGGTACCTGCTGCGCAAGCGGAAGATCAATGCTCCCCAGAAGCCTGTTTTGACAACCAATCCATAATCGCAATGCCTGCTTTACATGCTTGAACAAGGAAGCAACGGACGATCCACTTGAGACGGCGGGGACGAACAAGCGAGAAGCGTCTTCGCCTGAAGGTGGGTCCTTTCTTTCTAAGAGACATATCCGTTGGCCTTCGGCATGGCTTTTGTTATTTCAGGTTAAGGAGTGGCGGAATGTCGGAAACACGATTTGGAAAAGCGCAGATGGCTGCGTGGATGGGCATCATCGGGAATTTGACATTAGCCGCCGTCAAGGGAACCATCGGGTTTTTCGCCGGCAGTAAGGCGCTTATGGCGGATGCCGTAAGCTCCGCCTCGGATGTTGCAGGTTCTGTGGCTGTGCTGGTGGGGCTCAAGGCCGCCAGACGGCCCGCAGATGCGGATCACCCTTATGGCCATGGCAAGGCGGAGCCCATCGCCGCCATTGTGGTGTCGGTGCTGATGATCGTCATCGGCTTTGAAATCGGCAAATCATCATTGGATGCGCTGCGCAGCGGGGTACAGCAAGCCCCCGAATGGATCGCGCTGGTTGCGCTGGCCATTTCCATTCTTGTGAAGGAAGCGTTGTTCCGTTATAATTATTCGCTCGGCAAAAAACTCTCCAGCCATGCGCTGTTAGCCGGAGCATGGGACCACCGGACAGATGTGTTTGCGTCCCTGGCTGCAGGTGTGGGTGTGCTGGGAGCCATGGCAGGGGATCTGTTCAGTCAGCCTAAGCTGTATATGCTCGACCCGTTGGCAGGTATATTCGTCTCGCTCTTGGTACTGCGCACCGGCTACAAGATGATCCGGGAATCGGTTCATAACACCATGGACCATGTTCTTCACGAGGAGGACGCCGCTGAGCTGGTTCAAACAGTGCAGCGGATTAACGGCGTGATCACCGTTGACGGCCTCCGGGCCAGAGAGCATGGCCATTATGTCATCGTAGATGTGAAGATCAGCGTCAACCCGAAAATTTCGGTGGCGGAAGGCCATGAGATAGCGAAGCTGGCCAAGCAGCATCTAATGAAACGGTTTATTCATGTATCGGATGTTCTGGTTCATGTCAATCATTATGATCCGGGTTATCCCTACAAAAATAATGTTGATCCCGAGCAGGATGAAATGCCTACGCTCTTGCATTAACGTGGTCTGATTGAGGTGAGCCATGCTGGAAGCAAAAGCTAGATGGAAAATTGCTGAGGTAACGGAGGATGAGGCGGAGGACACGGCCGGTAAGCTGGCTGCGGAGCTTTCGCTTCATCCTCTTGTGGCCCGGCTTCTGGCCGTGCGCGGCTTGAAGCGGGCGGAAGATGTCAAGCGCTTTCTCTATGGAGGCGCGGAGCTTTTCCACGATCCCTTTTTGCTCAAAGGAATGGCGGAGGCGGTCAACCGCATCCGCCATTCCCTGCGGGAGGGCGAGAAAATCCGCATTTATGGGGATTATGACGCCGATGGGATCAGCAGCACCACATTAATGATTTTTCTGATGAAACGGCTGGGAGCCTCTTACGATACATATATCCCGCACCGGATTCATGAAGGCTACGGGCTGAACCGGGAAGCGCTGGATCAGGCCGCGGCTGCAGGGGTCAAGCTGATTGTCACTGTGGATACGGGCATCAGCGCCAAGGAAGAGATCGCTTATGCCACCGGCTTGGGAATGGATGTGGTAGTGACCGACCATCACGAGCCGCCCCAGGAGCTTCCGGATCAGGCGGCTGCTCTGGTTAATCCGAAGCAGCCGGGCTGCCCTTATCCCTGCAAGGAGCTTGCTGGTGTAGGCGTGGCCTTCAAGCTGGCCCATGCCCTTCTTGGGGAGCTTCCAAAGGAGCTGCTGGAGCTTGCGGCCATCGGTACGGTGGCGGATCTGATGCCTCTTGTGGATGAGAACCGGCTGATCGTTAAGCTGGGCCTGGAGCAGATGCGGCATACCTCCAATCTGGGGCTGAAGGCGCTCCTGGATGTGGCGGGAGTGGAACGGGGGACTGTGAATGAGGGCCATATCGGCTTCTCCCTGGCTCCCCGGATCAATGCCAGCGGCCGGATGCAGCATGCGAATTTGGCGGTTCGGCTGCTCACCACGGAGAGCGAGCAGGAAGCGGAGCATCTGGCCTACGATCTGGATGTGCTGAACAAGGAGCGCCAGAAAACCGTGGAGGACATGATGAAGGAGGCGCTGGCGCTTCTGGACGGCCGTGATTTGAACAGCCAGCGGGTGATCATCGCAGCCAAGGAAGGCTGGAACGTGGGAGTAGCCGGAATTGCCGCCTCCAAGCTGTTGGAGCGGTTCTACCGTCCTGCCATTGTGTTCGCGGTGGATGAGAAAACCGGGCTGGCCAAAGGCTCCGCCCGTTCCATTCCCGGCTTCGACATTCACCATGCCCTGACTGCGTGCAGCGATCTGCTGGATCATTTCGGAGGCCATCAGGCGGCTGCGGGGCTGA
Source organism: Paenibacillaceae bacterium (assembly GCA_029256065.1). Classification (GTDB taxonomy): domain Bacteria; phylum Bacillota; class Bacilli; order Paenibacillales; family NBRC-103111; genus Paenibacillus_AR. The sequence continues at coordinate 19,780 of JAQSYT010000006.1, read as the reverse complement.
CTCTGCGGGCTGACCGGATACCTGAGCTGGAGAACCGGCTGTCCCGGCTGGCAATGGAGGAGCTGCAGCAGGAGGATTTGATGCCGATTATCCAAGCGGACCTCCTGTGCTCCCTCTCTGAGACCACCTTGCCCTGCATTGAGCAGCTCAGCGTTATGGCTCCCTTCGGCAGCGGCAACCCGGCACCCCGGTTCGTATTCAATAAGCTGCGCATTGCCGGCAAACGGACCATGGGCAAGGACCGCCAGCACCTGAAGCTTACGCTGGAGGAAACGGCTGAAGCAGCGTCTGCCTGCAGTGTGGAGGCTGTCAGCTTCAACTGCGGCCAGGCGGCGGAGAGGCTGGCTATGGCCTCCAGTCTGGATCTGGTGGGCGAGCTGTCGGTGAATGTCTGGAATGGCTCACGCAAGGCACAAATCCTGATCCACGATATGCGGGTCAGCGAGCCCCAGGTATTCGACTGGCGGGGAACTGCCTCCCGCAAGGGGATGCGGCCGCCTGAGCTTCCGGAGGGCAGCGGCATCCTGATCTTCCACCGTGGTGCAGCAGAAGCTCTGCCGCAGGACTGGCGTGATTTTCCTCTGTGGCTGGTTGAAGAAGGAATGGAAGAGGATCCGCGCCCCATGAACCGCACTGCACTTCTGACGGATTTCGCTGAAATGCGGGACGCAGTGCTGTACACGCTGCCTTCCACAAGGGAGTCGTTGGATAAGACAGTGGCATTGCTGGGCAAGCTGCGCAGAGTATATGCAGTATTCGCAGATGCTCTTGAGCTTGATGGTATCCGTGTACCGGACCGGGAAGTGTTCAAGCATTTCTATGGGCTGGTACTCCGGGAGAAGGAGCTTAATTCCGGTGATGCACGGGTCTGGCCCGCATTGAAAAAACGGTTTGGGCTGGAGGAGCGGGTTTCCCGGCTGGTTCTGGAGATTTTTGAGGAGCTGGGTTTTGTCAGGAAAGAAGGCGCACGGTATTGCGCGGCGGAAGCCGTCCAGAAGCGGGATTTGACCCAATCGGCGCTGTACCGGCGGATGATAAACCAGGACCGTATGGAGCAATTATATATTTACTCCACAGCCGCGGAGCTGCGGGAGCTGATTTTGGAGGCCCGCCCCGGCGATGAAGAGTCTACTTTTGAAAGCAAACGGAGGATGAACCCATGAACTTTAAAGACTACATCCGGGTGATCCCGGATTTTCCCCAGCCCGGTATCAGCTTCAAGGATATTACCACCCTGCTGCAGGACGGCGCGGCTTACAAGGCCTCTATCGACGCCTTGAGGGAACTGGTTAAGGAGAAGCAGATTGACCTGATTGCCGGCCCTGAAGCAAGAGGCTTCGTGGTGGGAACACCTCTGGCTTACTCCTTGGGCATCGGCTTCGTGCCTATCCGCAAAAGCGGCAAGCTGCCTGCGGCTACCATTGAAGAGGGCTATGACCTGGAATACGGCAAGGATAAGCTGGCTATGCATGCGGATGCTATCCGTCCTGGCCAGAAGGTGCTGATCGCCGATGACCTGCTGGCTACCGGCGGAACCATTTCCACCTCTGTGAATCTGGTCCAAAAGCTGGGCGGAGAGGTTGTTGGTGCAGCTTTCCTGATCGAGCTGGAGGATTTGAACGGCCGCAGCAAGCTGAACGGCATTGACGTATTTAGCCTGATGAAGTATTAAAGCACGTAGGCGCATAAAAAAAGGAGGCAGCCGTTTTCGGCTGTCTCTTTTTGAGGTTACACCGCTGCTTGGGGGGCGGGAGAGACGGGGTAGCCGGGCTTCGCTACACCCGGCGATGAAACCCGGCAGCGGAAACCCGGTAGCGACCCCTGTGAGTTACGCCCAGCATTACGTGCTGATCCTCCGGGATAACCGCGCACAAAAAAGCCCGGGAGGCCCGGGCGTCAATTCATGCAGATGTATGGGATAACTTCTTAGAAAGCGTATTGGCGGAACAGCTCGGCTGTCACATTTTCTTCAGAGGCTTCAACCTGAAAACCCTTTTCGCTCCAGCAGGCATGGCTGGCTTCTTCGGTTTCACAGGAATGGGCGCCTTCACAGGTATAGCAGAAGTGGAGCAGGCTTTGAGTGGTTTTGGTTTCGTGTTGTTGCATTTGAGCCACGTCCTCTCGTATTGGTTATGAGATTAGCTTACCACAGGAGGTGCATTTATATTGTGATTTATTTCACATTTCATTAGAATTATTATTAGCAAATAAAACCAGCCCGGCTCTGCTTCCAGAACCGGGCTGTTAAAGTTGATTGTATGGAGGAAACTATTCGTTCATCAGCTTAAGCTTCTCCAAAACTTTGAAGAACAAGCTCATAATGATGGCGATAATGGTAGCCAAAGCCATACCCTTCATGCTGAAGTTACCGAAGGTTACGCTGGCTCCGCTGATGCCGATCACCAGTACGATGGTGGTCAGAATGATGTTGGTCGCTTTGGAGTAATCCACCTTGGATTCCACCAGCATCCGAATACCGGAAGAAGCAATAATACCGAAAAGCAGCAGGGACACTCCGCCCATAACCGGGTTAGGGATGGATTGGATCAGCGCGGACAGCTTGCCGCAGAAGGAAAGGATAATAGCGAAGATTGCAGCTCCTCCGATAACCCAGATGGAGTATACCTTGGTCAAAGCCATTACACCGATGTTTTCACCGTAAGTGGTGTTAGGGGTGGAGCCGATAAATCCGGACAGGATGGTGGAAATACCGTTTCCGAACAGGGAGCGGTCCAAGCCCGGATCCTTGGCCAGGTCATTGCCAACGATGTTGCTGGTGACAATCAAGTGCCCGATATGCTCAGCAACAACGACAAGTGCGGCGGGGGCAATAATGGCGATAGCGCTCCAGCTCCATTTGGGAGTGTAGTGCTGAGGCAGTTCAAACCAGCCCGCTTCCTTCACAGCCGTAAAGTCGATCATGCCGTAACCCAGCCATGCAACGAGGTATCCCACAATAATGCCGATCAGAATCGGAATCATCTTAAGGAAGCCGCGGAACATAACATTGCCGATTACAGTAACGCCCAAAGTGATGATGGCTACCGTAATGGCTGCTGTATCAAAGGGAACATTCTCTGCCTTAATAAACCCTGCCTGACCGGCGGCCACCGGCACTAGCTCCAAGCCGATAACCGCAACAATGGCGCCCATAGCGGCAGGAGGGAAAACGACGTCGATCCAGCCGGTACCGGCCAGCCTGATGATCCAGGCAACCAGACAGAAGATTAAACCCACTACAATAAAACCGCCCAGCGCATATTGGTAACCCTCGGCGCCTGCATACTTGCCCATTACTACAAAAACGGGTGATATAAACGCAAAACTGGATCCCAGATAAGCTGGAATTTTGCCGCGGCAAATGAAGATGTACAGGAGGGTACCGATGCCGTTCATCAACAGGATAATAGCGGGGTTGACCTGGAAATACATGGGAACCAACACTGTTGAGCCGAACATGGCGAACAAATGCTGGATACTTAAGGGAATGCTTTCTGCGAGCGACGGGCGCTCGTCAACCTGGATAACACGCTGCACGTTCAAATTCCTCCTGATTCGTGATAAAATAAATGATTCGACAAATCCTTCAATTTTTCTCCAACGAACATATTAACAGAAATAAGTGGCATTGGATATGCCTTTCTCGTGTCATGTCAGGTATTTTTCACAGACATCCGAAAAAACCAGAGGGAGCGGGTTTCAGGCACGTTTCCGATATAAATAAGCTGGTATCTATAAAGTGATAGAATTAATGATAATTTTACAAAATGCATCAGGTTTATGTGAGGTATTCTTGACGGACGGTAGGTTTCAAGGGCATAATGAATTAAATCGACATTAAAGGAAGGATCTCTCGCGAATGAGCATCGAGCAGCTCCTGGAGAAAGCCTCTGCATACATGAAAGAAAGCGACCTCAAGCGAATCAGGGAAGCTTATGAATTTGCTGAGCATGCCCATTCCGGGCAGCTGCGCAAATCGGGAGAGCCTTATATCCTTCATCCCCTTGCGGTAGCAGATATCTTAATTGGCATGAACATGGACACCACTTCGATTATCGCCGCCCTTCTGCATGATGTGGTGGAAGACACAACTGTGTCTTTGGATGTGGTGGAGCAGCAGTTCGGCCATACCTGCGCTATGCTGGTGGATGGTCTGACCAAGCTGGAGCGGATTAAGTTCAAAACCAAGGAAGAGCAGCAGAATGAGAATTACCGGAAGATGTTTGTGGCTATGGCCCAGGACATCCGGGTCATTCTGATTAAGCTGGCTGACCGCCTTCATAATATGAGGACGCTGAAATTCCAGTCTGAGGAAAGCCAGCGCCGGATCGCCGACGAGACGCTGGAAATTTTCTGTCCCATTGCCCACCGTCTCGGTATTTCGGCGATCAAGTGGGAAATGGAGGATATTGCCCTCCGGTATTTGAATCCCCAGCAATATTACCGCATCGTTAATCTGATGCAGAAGAAGCGTGCGGAGCGGGAGCAGTACATCGCCGACGTTATTCAGAAGATCAACGAGAAGGTAGGCGAGATGGGGATAGACAGCGATATCTCCGGACGCCCGAAGCATATTTACAGTATTTACAATAAGATGACGGTGAAAAGCAAACAGTTCAGCGAAATTTACGATCTGCTTGCCATTCGCGTCATTGTGGACAATATTAAGGATTGTTATGCCGTTCTTGGCATTATCCATACCTTATACAAGCCCATGCCGGGCCGGTTTAAGGACTATATCGCCATGCCCAAGGCCAACATGTACCAATCCCTTCACACCACGGTGATCGGACCTACCGGTGAACCGCTGGAGGTGCAGATCCGCACCTGGGAAATGCACAAAACGGCAGAATTCGGCATCGCGGCCCACTGGGCCTATAAGGAAAACGGCTCCCAGCCTGTAACTGCAAACTTCGGGACCGGCAGCAAAATGAATATGTTCTCCGACATTCTGGAGCTTCAGCAGGAGGCCAGAGATGCATCGGAGTTTATGGAGTCCCTCAAGGTGGATTTCTTCTCCGACCTGGTTTTTGTCTTCACTCCCAAAGGGGAGGTTATCGAGCTGCCTGCAGGCTCGGTGCCTCTGGATTTTGCCTACCGGATTCATACGGAGGTGGGCAACCGGACCATCGGCGCCAAGGTTAACGGACGGATTGTGCCTTTGGACCACCGGCTTAAAACAGGGGATATTGTGGAGATTCTCACCTCCAAGCATTCCTACGGGCCCAGCCAGGACTGGCTGAAGCTGGCCCAGTCGTCCCATACCAAGAGCAAGATCAAGCAGTTCTTCAAAAAAGAGAAGCGGGAAGAGAATGTAGAAAAAGGCCGGGACGCTATCGAGCGTGAAATCCGCCGCATCGGCTTTGAGCCCTCCCAGGTGATGGCGGATGACAAGATGCTGGAGGTTGCCGCGAAGTTCAACTTCCATGACATCGATGATATGCTCTCTGCCGTAGGCTTCGGAGGCATTACCGCTGCGCAGATCTGCACACGCTTGACAGAGAAGCTGCGCCGGGAGAAGGAGCAGGAGGAGACTCAGCGGCAGCTGGAGGAGGCGGCTAAGGAGGTCAAAACGGCTTCCCCCGAGAAAAGGGGACGTCCCACTCACGGTGTCCGGGTCATTGGCGTAGACAATGTTCTGGTCCGTTTTGCCCGCTGCTGCAACCCGGTTCCCGGCGACAGCATCATCGGCTACATCACCCGTGGAAGAGGCGTTTCCGTGCACCGCACCGATTGTCCCAATATCCCCACAGGCGAAGGCGATGAGGGCAACCGGGTAATTGAAGTCGAGTGGGTGGACTCGGTAGAAGCCAACTATAGTGTGGACATTGAAATTACCGGGCATGACCGCCGCGGACTGCTGAATGAGGTCCTGCAGGTGGTATCCGAAAGCAAGACCATTATTTCCGCAGTATCCGGCCGTTCGGATAAGAACAAGATGGCGCTTATTCAGATGACCATCCTGATCCGCAATATCGACCATTTGCAGTCTGTGGTGGACAAAATCAAGCGGCTGAAGGATGTGTATTCCGTTCAGCGCATTATGCAGTCTTAACAGTTCCCCCAAAAGTGACGTGAAGCTCTGAAGCGTATTCCGGTTACTTTTGGGGGAGCCCCCTCAAAACACTTAAACCCGTAAAAAAAGCTGTCCGGTTGGAACGGTGTACGCCGTTTCGGACCGGGCGGCTTTTCAATTCATTAGGAGCCAATTGAAAGGGAGCGGAGAACGTGAGAATTGTTGTTCAGAGGTGCAAGGAGGCGTCTGTGACAGTGGAAGGCCTGGTCACGGGAGCTATTGGACCGGGCTTGATGCTTCTGGTGGGCATTACCCACGAGGACACCGAGGAGGATGCCCGGTTTGCAGCAGAGAAAATCGCCAATCTGCGGATTTTTGAGGATGACAGCGGGAAGATGAATCTGTCCGTGCTGGAAACGGGGGGAGCCATTCTGTCGGTCTCCCAGTTTACCTTATACGGAGATTGTCGTAAGGGGAGACGCCCCAACTTTATGGCGGCAGCGCGACCTGAGCAGGCGGAACCGCTGTATGAGCGCCTCAACACGCTGATGAGGGAGCAGGGCTTGCGTGTAGAAACGGGAGTTTTCGGTGCGATGATGGATGTCAGCCTGATTAATGACGGGCCGGTGACTCTGATTGTGGAAACCCGGTAACCCGGTAACCCGGTAAGAAAGCTTGAAAGAATGAAGGGTAAGCTTTCTGGCCAAACTGTGGATGAAGGCATGAATCTTGAAAGCCAAAGGACCGACATCCATGAGACAATCTATGAAAGCAGCCGCAATTCTGGGTATGCAGGCAGAAGCAGCCTTTGGCCCCAGTGAGGCGGCATCCTTGATGCTTGCGTCAGGCAGACAGGAAGACCCGGTGGCCGGTGCAGGACCGCGGCAGCAGCCGTGGCTGAAGCCGGGCAGGTAGCGGTACAGGTGACGCAAAGCAGGCGGCGTATCCTCCAGATAGGAGGAGCGCCGCCTGTTTTGATATGCCCTCAAGGGGATTTCAGACACGTTTTAAACTAAACCATACCGCCGTTGACATACACGGTTTGCCCGTTGATCCAGCGGCCCGGGCCGGCCAGGAAGGCAATGACTTCGGCAATGTCATCGGGCAGGCCGAGGCGCTCCATGGGATTCATACCAGCCATCCGTTTGATAGTTGCTTCTTCCTTCCCTGCCAAAAACAGCTCCGTGGCCGTTGGCCCCGGGGCTACTGCATTTACGGTAATATCCCGGCCACGGAGCTCCTTGGCCAGGATAGGGCTGATGGCGTCCACGGCGCTTTTGCTGGCGGCGTATGCGGCGTAAGCGGGCAGAGCCAGCTTGGTGACGGAGGTGGACAGGTTGATAATCGCACCGCCGGAGCGTAAGCAGCGGGCCGCCTGCTGGTTGACCACGAAGGTGCCGCGGATATTGGTGCGGTGCATCAGGTCCAACTGCTCCAGGTCCAAGGCCGCTACCGTGTCCAGAATGAGAAGTCCTGCAGAATGAACCACCACGTCTACCCCGCCGAAGGTGCTCGCAGCCAGATTAAAAGCCGCCGCCACCGCCTCCGGTTCGGCCACGTCAGCTTGAAGCGCCAATGCCTGACCTCCGGCAGCTGTAATCTCTGACACTGTATGATTGGCCTCTTCATGGTTTCTTGCATATACGATCACAACCGCCTGTCCTTCCCGGGTCAATCTGACGGCTGCCGCTTTACCTATGCCTCTCCCGCCTCCGGTAATAATGGCTACTCTGGATGGGGTGGTTTGAATCATGGTCAATTCCTCCTCTATGGTTTGCATTTCAATTCTCCCAGTATATTTCCCTGCCTCCCCATCAGCATAAAACAGACAGGCGGCCAAGGGGTAGAACGATCCTCCCCGGTTCTTGTCTAAAACTCCAGGGTACGCTAAGATGCTACTAAAAGGGACAATAATCCATGGAGCATAGCAGAGGAGGAAGTCAGTATGCGGACACAAGCGGCAACGGATTATTTGCCGGTACGGCAGCAGGAGCTGTTGGAGCTGGCGGACAGGTTTGCCGTGGTCAATGGTATTCAGGCTACGGCGGTGCCTGGACTATTCCTGATACGGGAGCCTGATGTGTCGCAGCCCTTGGCCACTGTTTATGAGCCCTCCTTATGTCTGGTGCTCCAAGGGGCTAAGACTGTTATTCTGGAAAAGAAGCAATACCGGTACGGTGCCTCCTCCTTCCTGATCGTATCCGTCCATTTGCCCACTAAGGGACAAATTGTAGAAGCCTCCCCGAACCAGCCGTATCTGTGTGTCAAGATCCGGTTTCAAGCCGAGGACATCTGGCAGCTGCTGCAGGATTCGGGCTCTTGGGACAGCGCTGCGGCCCCGGCTGCTTCCCGTGGAATAACCATCGGAAGGCTGGAGTTTGAATTGGCGGATGCGGTGCTGAGGTATGTCCGGCTGCTGGAGCAGCAGCAGGATATTCCTGTGCTGGCCCCGGTTATCCACCGGGAAATCCTGTACCGGCTGCTGCAGGACCCGCAAGGGAGGCTTCTGCGGGATTTTGCCGCAGGAGGCGGTCCCGCCCGGCGGATTGCCCAGGTCATAGCGCATATCCGGGACAATTACGACAAAACGCTGCCCGTTGCTTATTTGGCCGGGCTGGCCAATATGAGTGCTTCCGCGCTGCACGGCCATTTTAAAGAAATTACCGGCATGAGCCCGCTGCAATACCAAAAGCAAATCCGGCTCCAGGAGGCCAGGAGGCTGCTCTTGTCGGAGCAATGCGATGCCGCCGGCGCTGCGTACCGGGTGGGCTATGAAAGTCCCTCCCAGTTCAGCAGAGAGTATGCCCGTCTGTTCGGGCTGCCTCCTGCCAGCGACCGGAAGCGGCAGCAGCATGCGGTGCAGGACGGGTCCGCCATTTTCTTCACCCCTGACAATGTGGTACACTGAGTAGGTTGGGATTTTTGCGCAAAAAACGTACTGGAAAGGGGAACTGTGCCGCATGAAAATATCCCTGATTCGTACGGGGTTTGATGATTTTCAGACTGAAATTTATCATATCTGCAAGCTGTTTTTTGAGGATGTGGAATGGGTGTCAGACGGCGGAGAGGCTGCCGAGCTGTCCATCCGGACGGAGCTTTCGTCTTTGCAGGAGGCCGCCAGTGTCACAGCTTCGGTGTCTGTCCATGATGCCACGGGACTGATGCTCTGCCATGAGTCGGATAGCCGCCCCCTTCCCGCAGCAGGCAGCGAGGCTGTACGGCGTGTGTGCAAGCGCACCTTGGGAAGAGCTTTGTTGATGTGTCTGCAAACAGCTACGGGCATGGAGCAGCCCTGGGGCATTCTGACCGGCGTGCGCCCCATGAAGCTGATGCACAATATGATGATGCAGGAATCTATGGACACCTGCCGGCAGATCCTGCGGGAGGATTATCTGCTCTCGCTTGAGAAGGTCCGGCTGCTGTCGGAGATTGGCGAACGGCAGCTCCGCGTAATTCCTGACCTGTTCCGGATGGAACGCCAGGTCAGCCTGTATATCGGGATTCCCTTTTGCCCCACAAAATGCGCATATTGCACGTTTCCCGCTTATGATATCCGGGGCCATAACGGCTCCGTCCAGGCCTTTCTTGCAGGGCTGCAGTACGAAATCCGTCAGATTGGCAGCTGGCTCGCCAGAACAGGCATGTCGGTGACCACCGTTTATTGGGGAGGAGGCACTCCCACCAGTATCGAGGCGGAGGAAATGGACGAGCTGTTCCAGGTGCTGCATGAAGCTGTGCCAGGTATGGCAGGAATCAGGGAGCTGACTGTGGAGGCGGGGCGACCGGACACCATCACACCGGAGAAAATTGCGGTGATGAAGCGGTGGAAGGTGGATAGGATCAGCATCAATCCCCAGAGCTTCACCCAATCCACTCTGGACACCATCGGCAGACATCACACGGTCAAGGAGACGGTGGAGAAGTTCCTGCTGTGCCGGGAGCTGGGGATGAACAATATCAATATGGATCTGATTCTGGGTCTGCCTGGCGAGGGCTTACGGGAGCTGGAAATTTCCCTGGAGCAGCTGGAGCGGCTGATGCCGGAATCCCTTACAGTGCATACGCTGTCCTATAAACGGGCGTCCCGGCTGACTCAGAACCGGGAGCGTTACGAGGTGGCGGAGCGGGATGAAGTCCAGGCCATGATGGCGAGGACGGTGGAATGGACCGGGGCCCGTGGCTACAATCCCTACTACATGTACCGGCAGAAGAATATTTTGGGGAACCAGGAGAATGTCGGCTATTCCCTCACGGGTTACGAAAGCCTGTACAATATTCTGATGATGGAGGAGCGCCAGACCATTATCGGGCTGGGCTGCGGCGCTGTCAGCAAGATTATGGGGCGGGACGGAACGGTGGAGCGGTTTCCCAATCCTAAGGATCCGTCTGTTTACAACAGCGCCTATCAAGAGTATATCAAGCGCAAGCTGGACCTTCTGGATGGAGTGCTGGGTGTTGCGCCCGGAGCCGAACAAAGACCCGGATAAGGCTTGTCTGTCCATATAAAGCCCCCGTATGAAAAATGCGTATCAATAGCGCATTTTCACATAAAAAGGAGGAGAGAATTTGTTCCGCAATAAATGGTTTATTCTCGCTATGACGTTTGTGCTTTTGTTCGCTATCGGTGGACCCTATCTCGTGTGGAAGGAAAAATACGGAGGGGGGCTTCATAACGGTACAGCGGAGTCCCAGGAGCTGGAGACTGTCAAAACCATCAAGGCTCCTTCGGATACATATGACGTCATTGTGGTAGGCACCGATCCGGAAGGTGTAGCCGGCGCTGTAGCGGCCTCCCGACACGGGCTGAAAACCCTGCTGGTGGACGGCCGCAACCGGGAAATACTGGGCGGGCTTATGACCTTGGGCTGGCTGAACTCCCTGGACAATAATTATGACCAGGCCAGCTATGATTGGCTGGCGCCGAAGCCCAATGTGATGAATAAGGGGATTTTTCAGGAGTTTTATGATGGAATAGAGGGGACCTCCTTCGATGTGACCACAGCGGCTAATGTGTTCAACCGGCTGGTGGCCAAGGAGAAGAATATCGATGTTCTTCTGAAGACCCAAAGCATGACTCCTGTGCTGGCAGAAGGCAAGGATGGCGCCAAGCTGGTGACCGGGCTGGACATTACCCTGGCAAACGGTGAAAAGCGCACAGTCAAGGCAAAAGCGGTGCTTGATGCCACCCAGGATGCGGATATGGCAGTGGCTGCAGGCGCTCCCTTCAGCAGAGGACGGGAGGATCTGAATGATCCCGACTCGCTGATGGCGGTAACAGCAGTATTCCGGCTCAAAAACGCGGATGACAGCTTCTGGAAAGAGGTCCGCAAGTATCTGGACAACGATAACGATACCAATACCGGTGCGGATACGTATTCTGCTTTCGGCTATGGCGACATCAAGGAGTACAAGGCCCAGAACCCCACCAAGGCAAGAATGCGGGGGCTTAACATCGGCCGCAACAATGATAACACCATCTTGATTAACTCCCTGCAATTATTCGGGGTTAATCCCTTTGATCCGGCTTCCATTAAGGGAGCATATGAGGTTGCCGAACAGGAGCTGCCTCATGTGCTCCAGTTTATAAAGGAAAAGCATCCGGAATTCGCCAAGCTGGAGCTGGACGGTATGGCCCCGGAGCTGTATGTGCGGGAATCACGCCATATTTACGGGGAATACCGGCTTTCTATTCTTGATTTGCTTGAAAACCGCGATCACTGGGACCGGATTGCCTTCGGTTCATACGCAGTGGATATTCAAAGCACAGGCCCCAACGATCCCGGCGCAGTATCCATGGAGCCGCACAAGTATGCAGTACCGTTCCGCAGCATTGTGCCGCAGAAGGTGGACGGGCTTCTGGTAGTAAGCCGTTCGGCCAGCTATGACACCCTTCCCCACGGCAGCGCCCGGGTTATCCCGCTGGGTATGGCTGTGGCGGAGTCGGCAGCAGCGGCGGCTAAGGTAGCTATTGATCATAACGTTACCTTCCGCGAGCTGTCCAAGTCCAAGGAGCAGGTAGCGCAAATGCAGGATATTGCTGTCAAGAAGGGGCTGGAGCTTGCGCCTTACGCGCTTCCGAGGCAGGCTTATCAGGATCATAAGGCCTATCCTGGCCTGAAAGCTGTAGTTTATACAGGACTTGTGAACGGGTCTTACGGGAACGTAAACTTTGAACCCAAGGAGCTGGATAAGCCCAGCAACCCGCAGCGGTTTGTGAACCATTTTGCAACGCTCAAAAAACGGTATCCCCAATCAATCAAGGGCGACGCCTCCAATGCCATCGCCGGCATGGCTGCAGATAAGGCTAAATCAGATCCTCTCACGCTGCAGCAGGCGGCTTACACCATCGTCCGTTCGGCAGGAATCATGCTGAAGCCTGAACAGGCAGAGGCGGAGCTTCTTGCCAAGCGGCTGGTGAAAGAGGAGACCCTGAAGCTGATTGCCGACAAGGAGAAGCTGACCAACGGGGAAGCCTATCTGCTGGTGAAGGACGTCTTGGAAAGCTTAGTAAGCCTGCGCTTCTAAAATTCAAACAAAAAAAGCCATTCTCGCGAGGGGGAACACCTCAAAAGGATGGCTTTTTGTGTGCTGCATTCGTGTTAGTGCCGACGCGGCGGAAGGCTGGCTCTTATGCTTCTTCTTCGGTTTCCTCGGGCTGGTCCTCTGTGGCTTCCTCTGCGGCGTCCAGCTCAGCAGCTTCTTCCAGCTCTTCTTCCGGGGCTTCGTCTTCCAATTCAGCCTCTTCGGTCAGCTCGTCCAGCTCCGCTTCAGCATCATCTTCCGCTTCATCCAGAATCTCTTCCTCATCGGAGAAGAGCTCCTCAAGCGTATCCACTTCCTGTACTTCGCCGACTGCTTCCTCGGTTACCTCTTCGGCAACGATTTCTGCTTCCACAGTCTCATCCAGAGCTTCGATTGATTGATATTCTTCCGCCATGTTTGTTCCCTCCGTTTTATCGTTTCACAAGGTTTTTCCCTTGTGATTTCATTTATATGTTTGTCTGAACGACATAGACTAGCCTGTTCAAATAAATTTTTAAAGCGCTTTATATAAAGCGTTTCATAATTTGTAATATATTTGTAATCGGGCTTTAATGATTCTTTAATAAGCTTTAGCTATACTTAACTTCGACCCCCTTTTTAAAATATATTTTCTCTTAAACCTACACTTTGCGGTAGGTTTCTTCTTTTTCCGGATATTTTTAAAATGGGAATAGATTTTCGCCGCTTGACTTTATCCGACAGCTTGTTTACAATTTGAACTAATATTCATCCTTTGATTCGTTGAAGGGACAAAGTACTTCATTCCCCGCATCTTCAGAGAGGAAGCCAAGGCTGGAAGCTTCCGTTGCAGGAGAAGGAAAGACCTCCCCGAGAACAAGCCGTGAACCCGGGGGTGCGAGCTTTTTAGAAAGCAAGCGCCGGACGTGCAGTAACGGATTTGCGTATGGCGGTCGTTACCCGCCTTTAAGTGCGGAACTGTGTTCCATGGCTATGCCGTGGTTTGTTCCGAATAGCGGGTGGTACCGCGGGAAATTGTTTATTCAATCTCTCGTCCCAGGCATTAGTTAGCCAGGGATGAGGGATTTTTTGCATTTTAACCGGGGCTCCCCCACAAGTACCTGGAATGGACTTCGAAGCATTTGGATTACTTTTGGGGGATGATTTCAAGAAAGAGAGGTTGACGGACATTGAGTATTCAAAGACCCAAGGGGACGCAGGATTTTCTGCCGGGAAATGTGGAGATTTGGCAATTTATCGAAAAAACCGCCAGGGATGTCTGCCGCCGGTTCCATTACCGGGAAATCCGGACGCCGATTTTTGAGCATACAGAGCTGTTCTCCCGGGGGGTAGGGGAAACCACCGACATCGTGGAGAAGGAAATGTACACGTTCCTGGATAAGGGCAACCGTTCCATTTCCCTGCGGCCGGAAGGAACTGCCGGTGTGGTGCGGGCATACGTGGAGAATAAGCTGTACGGGGAGCCGGATGTAAGCAAGCTGTATTATACCGGGCCGATGTTCCGCTACGAGCAGCCGCAAGCCGGACGCTTCCGCCAGTTCCACCAATTCGGCGTTGAGGCCTTCGGGGCTACGGACCCCTCCATCGATGCTGAGGTTATTGCCCTGGGGCTAACCATCTATGAGGAGCTGGGCTTAAAAGGGGTGCGGTTGGAAATCAACTCCGTTGGCAATGCGGAGAGCCGAAGCGCGTACCGCGAAGCGCTGCTCGGGTTTCTGGAGCCCAAACGGCATCTCCTGTGCCGGGACTGCCAGTCCCGGATGGACCGTAACCCGCTGCGGGTGTTGGACTGCAAGGTGGACCAGGCCCATTTCGTTGGCGTGCCGGAGCTCATTGATTATCTGGATGAGGAATGCCTCTCCCACTTCGAAGCAGTGAAAAGCCACCTGACAGCCATGGGGATTTCCTTCTCCATCAATCCCCGTTTGGTGCGGGGGCTGGATTATTACACGCTGACCGCCTTCGAATACAAGGCGGAGGGGATCGGCGCCATCGACACCATCGGCGGCGGCGGGCGGTATAACGGGCTGGTGGGCCAGATTGGCGGCCAGGACCAGCCGGGCATCGGCTTCGGCATCGGCCTGGAGCGTACTGCTTTGGTGCTTGGCGCCCAAGAAGTGGAGATCCCGCGCGAGAATGAGCTGGCGGTTTATCTGATCGGCATGGGGGATGCGGCGGAAGCGAAGACCACAGCTCTTCTGTACCAGCTGCGCCGGGCAGGGATTGCCTGCGAGAAGGATTATCTGAACCGCAAGATGAAGGCACGAATGAAGTCGGCTGACCGGGTTCAGGCCCGTTTTGTAGCTATACTCGGCGATGACGAGCTGGCGGCGGATGAAATTACCGTAAAGACGATGGGAACCGGGGACCAGGAGCGGGTTCCGCTGGCTGAATTGGCAGATTGGATTAAGCGTCATTAAAGAGTCTCAAAAACTAATTTTCATATACACGGAGGTTAAGGGAAAATGTCTATGTTAAGAACCCATCAGTGCGGCCTGCTTGCTAAGGCTGACGTCGGAACGAAAGTTACCCTGAACGGCTGGGTCCAACGCCGCCGGGATTTGGGCGGAGTGCTGTTTATTGATCTGCGGGACCGCAGCGGTATTATCCAGGTGGTCTTCAACCCGGATTTCTCCGGAGAAGCGCTGGCCATTGCTGACCGGGCGCGGAATGAATATGTGCTGGCGGTAAGCGGTACTGTTGTAGAACGCAGCGAGGACACCAAAAACCCCAACCTGGGAACCGGTGAGATTGAGGTCCGGGTTACCGAAATTGAGATTATGAACGCTGCCAAAACGCCCCCCTTCTTCATCGAAGACGGTGTGGAGGTGGATGAGCAGGTTCGTCTGAAGTACCGTTATCTGGACCTGCGCCGTCCGGAAATGCAGCGCTCCCTGTACCTGCGCTCCAAGGCCGCCAAGGTATTCCGTGATTATCTGGATGACAACGGCTTTGTGGAAGTGGAAACGCCGATTCTGACCAAAAGCTCCCCTGAGGGTGCGCGGGACTATCTGGTGCCGAGCCGTGTTCATCCGGGCGAATTCTTCGCCCTGCCCCAATCCCCGCAGCTGTATAAGCAGCTTCTGATGGTGGGCGGCGTGGAGCGTTATTACCAGATCGCCCGCTGCTTCCGCGATGAGGACCTGCGTGCGGACCGCCAGCCGGAGTTTACCCAGGTGGACATTGAGACCTCCTTCCTCACCCGGGACCAGCTTCTGGAGATGATGGAGGAGCTGTGTGTAAAGCTCTTCAAAACTACGCTGGATATGGATATTCCCCGTCCGTTCCAACGTCTGACCTATGCGGATGCCATGGGCAAATATGGCTCCGACAAGCCGGATCTGCGGTTTGGCCTGGAGCTGCGCGATGTCTCCGACATTGTGGCGTCAAGCGGCGTGAAGGTGTTTGCATCTGTTGTAGCCGGAGGCGGCATCGTCAAGGCGCTGAACGCCAAGGGCTGCGCATCCTGGAGCCGCAAGGAGCTGGATGATCTGGCCCCCTTCGCCTCCCGCTACGGCGGCAAAGGCTTGGCTTGGATTCAAATCAAGGACGGCGAGTGGAAGGGTCCTATTGTCAAGTTCTTCACCGAAGCGGAAATTGCCGCTTTGACCGAACGCCTGGACGCCCAGGAAGGTGACGTGCTGATCTTCTCCGCGGACAAGGCCAAGGTAGTGAATGATGTGCTTGGCAACCTGCGTTTGAAGGTAGGCAAGGAGTTAGGTCTCATTAACGAAAATGAGTACAAGTTTGCGTGGGTTATTGACTTCCCGCTTTTGGGCTACGATGAGGAAGCCAAACGTTATGTGGCCGAGCACCATCCGTTTACCCGTCCCCATGAGGAGGACCTGCACTACTTCGACACCGACCCGGGCAAGATCCGTGCCCAGGCCTATGACCTGGTGCTGAACGGCTACGAGGTGGGCGGCGGCTCCATGCGGATTTATAAGCGGGATGTACAGGAGAAAATGTTCGACGCCCTGGGCTTCTCCCCCGAGCTGGCCAGAGAGAAATTCGGCTACCTGATGGATGCCTTCGAATACGGCACACCGCCCCATGGCGGCATGGCCTACGGCTTCGACCGTCTGGTAATGCTCATCGCCAAGCAGTCCAACCTGCGTGAGGTGATTGCCTTCCCGAAAACAGCCAGCGCAACATGCCTCATGATGAGCGCGCCCAGCCCGGTGGACAATGAACAGCTGGAAGAGCTGTCCATCAAGCTGGCGGTGAAGGAGCCCGCAGCCAAGTAATATTGGCAGCCGGGAGTAGGAAACCAGAGTCAGGCGGATAGGCAGAAGGTTAGCTGCGCTTTTGCCGGAGGGTCAAGCAGTTGGACCGGGCACCGGACACTGGGCTCAAATGCAAAAGTGCAGCTAATATTTAGCTAAACGCCACAACATGCACCTGTTCATGCAAAAATGCAGCTATTTTGGTTCTCCAACCGCGCCTATTGCCGGAGCATGCGCAAAAATAATGTATTTTTGCAGGATGAGCTGGTGGCAAGGTTGGAGAGAGTTAAAATAGATGCATTTTTGCAGTTTATTTTGTTTCTTGCGAATGCTCACGAAGTAAGCTTTGCCTGGGGGCAAAGCTTTAAGGAGGATTTTACCTGATGCTGCATCAATTTTCCCGAACGGAGCTTGCTGTTGGCTCCGAAGGGCTGGATTTCTTAAAAAACTGCACCGTGGCTGTGCTTGGAATCGGTGGGGTAGGCTCCATAGCCGCTGAGGCTTTAGCCCGCTCCGGGGTTGGCCGGATTATCATGATCGATAAGGATGTTGTGGACATAACCAACATCAACCGGCAAATTCATGCTCTTCTGTCCACTGTCGGCAAGCCCAAGGCTGAACTCATGAAAGACCGGATTGCCGATATTAATCCGGAGTGCGACGCCATTGCATTGAAGATGTTTTATACCGAGGAAACCTATGAAGAGCTTTTCAAGTATCCACTGGATTACGTGCTGGACGCCTCCGATACCGTCAGCTACAAGATCCATCTGATCAAGGAATGCCTGAAGCGCAAAATCCCCATTATTTCTTGCATGGGGGCAGCCAACAAAATGGACCCTTCCCGGTTCCAGGTGGCGGATATTTCTAAGACCACCGTGGACCCTATAGCGCGGGTCATCCGGCAAAAGCTGCGTAAGGACGGCATCCACAAAGGAGTAAAGGTAGTGTTCTCCACGGAGGAGCCGCTTTTGCCGCGGGAGGATATCACGCAAAAAATCGTGCCGGAAAATGCCCCGGAAATCCGCAAAGCCCAGAACCCCCCGGCAAGCAACTCGTTTGTGCCTCCGGTGGCTGGTCTGATTATGGTCGGCGCAGCCGTTAAGGATCTGCTGAAGAAGAGTGTCCAATAAACAAAAATCACCCTCATTGTGCATATTGGCCGGCAGAGGGTGATTTTTATTTTTTATATGCGGAGTTCTTCATGCCGTACGGCGGAGCTTTCTACCTGAATGGTGGAATGGGAGATGCGGAAAGTATCGCTGACGGTCCGTATGGCCTGCTGCAATACTGCTTGGCAATCGCTGCCGTCCTTCATCAGGATGTGGCAGCTAAGCGAATCCAACCCTGAAGTAATTGTCCAAATATGAAGGTCATGGACATCAGCCACTCCCTCCAGGCTCTCCAGTGCCTGGCGAACTTCCGTTTCATTGATGCCGGAGGGAGTGCCCTCCATCAGCACATGCACCGTATGTGTCACAATTCCCCAGGCACCGCGGAGGATCAGGACGGCAACCAGCACACTGATAATAGGATCGGCTACATACCACCCGAACAGCTTCATGATCAATCCCGCGGCAATGGCTCCGACGGAGCCCAGTGCATCCCCCAGCACATGCAGATAGGCGCTTTTCAAATTGATGTTATTTTTGACATCCCCCTTACTCATCAGAAAGTAAGCGCTAAGCAGGTTGGCAAACAGTCCGATGAATGCAATGAGCATCATCGAGCCGCTGGATACCTCGGGCGGGTTGGCGAAGCGGCCCACGGCCTCCCAGATAATGACCCCTGCAATAATAAAGAGGGTGACACCGTTCAATAGTGCTGCCAGAATTTCAAACCGGAAGTAGCCGTAGGTTCTTTTGGAGGAGGCGGGTTTTGCGGCAAACCAAACTGCTACCAGGCTCAGCACCAGTGAACTGGAATCACTGAGCATGTGTCCGCTGTCGGATAGCAGAGCGAGGCTGTTTGTAGCCAGCCCGCCAAAAAACTCCAGCAGCATGATGCTAAAGGTAATGATAAGGGCCCATGCAAGGCCTTTTTTGTTGCCGTTGGCATCGAAATGGTGATGTCCATGACTATGATTATGGTTATGCCCATGATGATGTCCATGGCTGTCTGTATGGCCATGCTCATGGTCATACTCATGCTCATTTTCATGCCTATGACTGTCATGAGCATATTTAATTTCATGGGAGGCTTCTGTTTCACGTTTGATAATATTCATTCTGATCATCTCCTGATATATAAACGTATGAACAAGTATTCATATGTTATTTTTGCTTGTTTTTTGATGTTTGTCAAATATTTTTTTGAAGTATATAGTTTGCCCAATTCCCAGCTTAACTACAGCTTCATGTG
This sequence comes from Paenibacillaceae bacterium, assembly GCA_029256065.1. GTDB lineage: Bacteria > Bacillota > Bacilli > Paenibacillales > NBRC-103111 > Paenibacillus_AR. The sequence goes on along the minus strand of JAQSYT010000006.1, from coordinate 655 downwards.
CAGCATCATATGCCTATTGACCGCATGGACTTTTTGGAGTAGAATGCATCCATATCTGATCAACCTGGAAAAAGGGTAAGTAGACATGAGGAAGCGGACCTCAGAGAGCCGGTGGCTGCTGCGAACCGGTGTCCGGCCTATGCTCGAATGGCCTTTGGAGTTGCTTTGCCGAATCGCTTGTTGGCGTAGTAGGGGAAGCCGGGTTTCCCGCCGTTATCATGGGAGCGGTATCGGGCAGGCTGTATGAACAGCAGCATGTGGCCTCGTACTGACAGCGGACCTTTTATGCCTTGCAAGAGGCGGAGGAAGGTTATTTAAGGTGGCCAACGACAAGCTTCGTCCTTAGAGGATGAGGCTTTTTTTATTTAATGGAAAATTATTTACCGGGGGCACCCCCAAAAGTAATCGGAATAAGCTGCAGAGCTTTGCGTCACTTTTGGGGGAATTATTTACCGGGGGCACCCCCAAAAGTAATCGGAATAAGCTGCGGAGCTTTGCGTCACTTTTGGGGGAATTAATTACCGGGGGCACCCCCAAAAGTAATCGGAATAAGCTGCGGAGCTTTGCGTCACTTTTGGGGGAATTATTTACCGGGGGCACCCCCAAAAGTAATCGGAATAAGCTGCGGAGCTTTGCGTCACTTTTGGGGGAATTA
>JAQSYT010000258.1 GCA_029256065.1 Paenibacillaceae bacterium | reverse complement strand
GTTTACGGAGTGGAGTGGCGTCATGCCAACAACGACGGGAAGCTGCTGATTAATGCGGTCAATTACTCCAACCGGACCCAGACTGTCTCCCTGGAGGTTTATGGCCAGGCTGTGCAGACGCCGGTGCTGGAGCGGATTTCCGGCAAACTGGTGAATCCGGCAGCCTTGGAGCTTGCGCCGTATACGCCGTATTTGCTGGAGTTTGTTTCCTCTTCCGGTGGGAGCACGGGGGGCGAATCAGCCTTAGCCGCACCCGGCCGGCCGGAGCTTTCCCATAATAATGGCCATGATACAGGGCTGCTTGACGGGGATTATGAGGTGCGGATGAACCTTTGGTGGGGGAACAATGCAGACTCTTACAGGCTGTATGAAAACGGGGTGCTGATTGATTCCCAGGCCCTTGCAGCGCAGACGCCCAATCCCCAAACAGCAGTAACCGCCATTGCCGGAAGAGGGGACGGGATTTACCGCTATTACGCGGAGCTGTCCAATGCCAACGGCACAAGCCGGAGTGAGGAAATAACCGTCTCCGTTCAAAATGCCGCTCCCTCCAAGCCGGTCCTGTCCGCAGATAACTGGGACGGGGACGGGAGCTACAGGCTGACCATGAATTTATGGTGGGGTACCAACGGCACTGCCTATCGCCTGTATGAGAACGGGGAGCTCATCGACACCCAGGCGTTGGAGCTGCGCACTCCCCAGGCCCAAAGCGCCGGGACGGCCGTTGCCGGAAGGCAGCCGGGAGTCTATGAATATCGCTGCGAGCTGCTCAACGCAGCCGGAAGCACCAAGAGCGACAGCATCACCGTCGAGGTATTGCATCCGTAAGAAGCTGCGGGGAGGGTGGCGGCGCTGAGGGTGTGGTAGTGGAAGGATATATAGAGATAGCCGGCAGGGAATGATGGCCCAGCAATAAACGAGTTGTTTATACAGAAATAAATCTGCGTGCTCGAAGACACACTTATTTGTGCTTGGAAAGGCCATCTACACATATAACCATGCGGTCGCCCCATCTTTGGGGCGGCCCACTCACCTCCACGTGATTTGTAGTGTGTCGGCATCCCTGTATCTCAAGCATACAAAAAAACGCGCACGGCACCCAACGGATTTCATTCCGTTTTGTGCCTTGAGCGAAGCGAAAGGAATGGGCAAAACCATGGCTTTTTATGATGATTCGAGGTTGGAGGCAATCCGCCGCCAAATTCAAACCAACCCTATTGTAGAAAAAGGCTGGGTTAAGCTGGAGACAGCCTTGTCCGGGTTTGGCAGCGCGGACGTGCAACTTGTGGAACGGACCCAACGGGACATGCAGGACAGAGTCCGGCAATTTGGCGGCAATAAACGGTTTACCCTGGGCAACTATATCAGAGAGCAGGCCAACCGGGCACATCAGCTGGCCTTTCTCTACCGGATGGACGGTAACGCAGAGATGGCCGGGAGAATCAAGGAGCTTATTCTGCTCATATGCAAGGAGGAGGCCTGGCTGTACCAGACAGGCTCGGGGAGAGCCTCGGATTTGTGGACGGCGGACATCGGCCTCCTCCTGTCCCTTGCCTATGATTGCATCCGTGATACCTTACCTGATGAGGAGCGGAATACCATTGTAGGGCATCTATACCACAAGGCCTTTTTTCCTTTATACAAGGACTGGCTAGACCCCGCCCACAAGATCCATGCTTTGGATACGATGGGGCATAACTGGTGGATCGTCTGTGTTTCCGGCGCAGGAACGGTTCTTCTGACACTTGGCAAGCAGGTGGAGGGATATGCGCCGCTGCTGCATGCCATCACGGAGGGGCTGCGGGAATGGTTTGCCTATCCCGGCAATGTGCTGCAGAACAAAAAAGCCAACTTCGGTCCCGACGGCGATTATATTGAAACCATGAGCTACCTGGACTATGCCTTGGGCAGCTTTATGGTATTTGAGGATTTGTACCGGCGTACTACTGGGGATAGCAGCCTGTTCATCCAGCCGTTGTTAAGCCGCATTCCCAACGCGTATCTAGACACAGTGTTCCGGCTGGATGGGAAGCTTTTCAGCTTCACCTTTGGGGATTCGGGAGCGCGCAAAGGCAACGGGCATGTCTGGCTGAGGCTGGCGGAGGAATGCCAAAGAGCCGATTTGCTGGCTTTTTTCCTGGATCATCTGGATTCCCCGTCGGGTCCGCTGGAGCTGTATTATTACCCGGAAAGCTTGGAGCCTGCATTCCCCGGACACCGGGCGGGCGTTTCGATATTGGCCCACAGCGGCTACGGCATGCTCCGGGACAACCAAGATACCAATGACGGCGGTACGCTCCTGGCGGTGAAGACCGGAGAAAGCTGGAACCATAACCATCTGGACGCCGGCAGCTTTGTCCTGATCAGCGGCGGCCGGGAATGGATCATGGATTCGGGCTACTGCGGCTACTCCAAGCCGCTGTATAACTCCTACTACCGCCAATCCGTGGCGCATAATGTGGTGCTGCTGGACGGGGAGGGCCAGCCTTCGGAGATGATCGAATACGGCACGAAATTCGAAGGACAGCTGCCCGCGTACCTGGATGCGCCGGACTACCATTATTTGCTGGCCGACTGTACGGGACCGTACATGCAGGTGTACAACCGCTTTTACCGGCATTTTGTGCTGCTGGACGGCTTTCTGGTGATGGTGGATGATCTGTTCGCCAGCCGCGGGGGAGATTTCCAATGGCTACTTCATTATAAGGGCAGCGCCGCTCTGGACGGGGAGACTCTCCAGATCTCGCCGGACAGGGAGGACACCGTGGACAGCATGGGCAGCAGCAGGCTCACGGTGCGCCATCTCTACCCGGAGAAGAAGCAATACGTCCGGGAGCGGGGCTATTCCACTGCTGCCCACCGGAGGTCGGGTCAGGAGGATATTTTCCCGGAAGCGGAATATATGAAGGTTTGCGCCGAAGGAGAGGACCGCCGGATCAAGTTTATAACCCTGTTCACCCTGCCCCAGGCGGCCGGGCTGGGAGTGAAGGTGGAGAAGCAGGCGGATGCCCAGTTCCAGACCTTCCGGCTGGTGTATCCGGACGGACGGGTGCTGATGTTTCTGTGCAATCTCCATGCCGACGGCCGGGTGATGCATGACAATGCCCACGGAAGCTTCGCCGGAGTGGAGACGGATGCGTTCCTGAGCAGCGTGCTTTACAGCCCGGAAGGACAGATCCAACGGATTACCCTCCACAACGGCAGCTATTGGAAAAGCGGCGGTGTCTGCCGGTTCAGCTCCATCCTGAAAGCGGACGCCTATATCGATTACCGGAATGGTCTGGAGATCCGGACCGGCCTGACAGCGGGGGCATGGTGTTACCTTGCCTGTGAACAGGAGGAGGAGGCAGTGCTGCACGGGCACGGCTTCCGTTATGACCCTCTGTCTGGCCTGTGGAAGCGGAAGATGAAAGAGGGCCAGGAGCACATTCGGCTTGAAGCAAAAAACCACGCCCCTAACCCGGCAAAGGAGGTCCGCCATGTTTTGGACTGAGGAGAAATTGAAGCAGCGTATTGCAGAAATAGGCAGCCTGCGCTAACGGACCGTCACCCGTTTTGAGGAATGAAGGTGAGGCAAGGGGAACGGATAAATTAGTAGTACTAGGGAGCATCAGAAAATAGAAAATTGAGAAATTAGCGGTACTAAGGATCTGTAAAAAAGTAGAAATCAGCAGTACAACGACTTTATAAGCAAAATGTAGAAACTGGTGGTACTAAGGAGCTGTTAGGAAACGAGGGATACCTGCTTTTGTTGGCGGAATTCCCATGGTTAGCGGTATTGATGTAAGATAATCTTATTTCACCGCACTCTCTGCGCTTTATGCTATAGCAGGCACTGCAGTAGGCTCACGCTTGCTGCAGTGCCTTATATTCATTATGGAGGCCCCACGGCAGAAAGGCGGATAGGGAGCTGTTTGTCCACATCAAAAAAGCAGCGACGACAGGAAAAAAATGAAAAAGTGCATGTATTCCCCGCGAATTCCACCCGGTTGGCGGTTTCAACGAAAAATAGATGTACTTTTTTGCAGGATAGGAGCGTCAAATAGCGATTACGGTTAAAAATAACTGCACATTTGCAGGATAGCCCGGCCAGCTCAATCTCTTCAGACGGTCTCGCGCGGAAGTCAAGGCGATGAACAGACTGGCCTATGGCGGCATCCTAATGCATTTGCCCTGACAGGGACGGTGGGATGATGGTTTTCCGCGTCCCTGTCAGGGCGTGTTTGAAGACCCGCTTGAGGGCATCTTTCACCGCCTTTTCGGCCCTTTGCATCGTTACTTTCGCTTGACATACCCCCTGTACGCCTGCACAAAAGTGCCTTGCCTGGAACGAAAATTTGGGCATTATCTGCTCCCCTTGGAGTTTTCAGACACGTCCTAGTATGCTGGTCAAGTAAGTGTTTCTTACATGAAAAGTGTCTGGTACTCCCGTTGGAGCAGCCGGGTGACGTTCCCGGGCTGGCCGCCCGCAATAGGGGTTTCGTCAATGAGGATCACAGGTGTGACCTCGGTGGTGGTTCCCGTAATGAAGACCTCATCGGCGCTGTACAGCTCCTCCAGGGCAAAAGCCTGCTCACGGACCCCAAGTCCTAAAGTCCGGGCCTGCTCCAGTACGACATTCCTGGTGATGCCGGGCAGGATCAGGTTATCCGCCGGGTGGGTCCATATGACCCCGTCCTTCACCATCATAATGTTGGAGGAGCTGCATTCCGTAACCGTTCCGTTCCGGTGCAGTACAGCCTCGTCGGCTCCCCGCTCCACTGCCTCCTGTTTGGCCAGCACATTGCCTAAGAGGTTCAGGGTTTTGATGTCGCAGCGCAGCCACCGGATATCCGGAACGGAAACGATGCGGATGCCGCCGGTAATCTTCTCCGGGTTGCGGGGGAGAGGCTTGCAATAAGCCGTTAATTCGGGCTTGGTGCCCTCAGGCGGAAATGCATGGGACCGGGGAGAGACCCCGCGGGTAATCTGCAAGTAGAGAATGCCCTCCTCCACAGGGTCTTCCTCCAGCAGCTTATAAAGCAGCCCGGTAATTTCGGGCAGGCCGTAGGGGAGGGGAATCCTGAGCTCGGCAGCACTGCGGGCTAATCTGACCAGATGGGCATCCTCTTGGAATAGACGTCCGTGGTAAATCCGGAAGACCTCGTAGATCCCGTCGCCGAAATAATAGCCCCGGTCATCGGGGTGTATGGTAGCGTCCTTATAATCCGTTATGGTGAGATTTTGGAGATATTTCATGGCTGGGCATGCTCCTTTTTTGGCAAATTTCGCTTTTTCCTATTTTACCCCTATTCGCAGGGAATTGCACAGGTTGGTTGGAGGGCGGAGCAAGCGTCATGAAGGCCGGTGGTTTATTGACCACGAAAAAGTGAGCCAGACCGAGAAAATAACAGCTTCGTCCCAGCCTGTCGGCATAGAATCGCCAATTTCGTCTTTGTTTTATTCGAATCACTACATATAGTGGTGTATAATGGACTTCTCGCACTATATCTTGAACGTTTTGGCTCTTTATAGAACATAATCCAGATGTTTTGTCAAGGCGAAATTATTATATCCGGGAGGGTGTTCACGTGGAAACGATGCAACTGAAGCAATCTAAATTGGAGGGGCTTAGCGAAAAAATATTTTTGGACCGCTATGCGATGAAGGACCCCGACACGAATAATACCAAGGTAGGGGACGCGGTTTTGGTGCTGACCAAGGACGATCCGAAATTCCCCGCCAAGGAAGTGGGCCAGGTGGTTGCCCGGAACGGCAAGCAGGTGACTATTAAGCTGCGCAGCGGCGAAATGGTGGAGTCCTCCGTCGAAAAGCTGACCCTGACCAAGGAGCAAACCCCGGAGGAGCTGTGGGACCGCTTGGCCAAGGCCATGGCATCGGTGGAAGCCACACCCGAGAAGCAGCAGGAATGGACGGAGAAATTCCGCTACATACTGGACGACTGGAAGCTGGTCCCCGGCGGACGGATTGCCGCAGGTGCAGATGCCAGCGATGAGCTGACCCTGTTCAATTGTTATGTGGTTCCGTCTCCCCATGACAGCCGTGGCGGCATTATGTCCACTCTGTCTGAGATGACAGAGATTATGTCCCGTGGCGGCGGAGTAGGCATTAACCTGTCCTCCCTGCGTCCCCGCAGATCGATTGTCCGTGGTGTAAGCGGATCGTCCTCAGGTGCTGTATCCTGGGGCGGGCTGTTCAGCTATACCACCGGCCTCATCGAGCAAGGCGGCAGCCGGCGCGGTGCGTTGATGCTGATGATGAATGACTGGCATCCGGATGTGATGGACTTTATCACCGTTAAACAAACCATGAACCAGATTACCAACGCTAACCTCTCCGTGTGCGTCAGCAACGGCTTCATGAAGGCGGTGAAGGAGGATCTGGACTGGGAGCTGGTCTTCCCGGATACCTCGGACAGTGAATACGATGCCGTTTGGAACGGCGATCTGGACGAATGGAAGGCCAAGGGCAAGGAAGTGAAGGTGTACAAAACCGTCAAAGCCCGTGATATTTGGCATACCATTATCGAATCCGCCTGGAAATCCGCCGAGCCCGGTGTGGTGTTTATGGAATACTACAACCAGATGTCCAACAGCTGGTAGTTCAACCCCATCCTCTGTACCCAGCCCTGCGGCGAGCAAGGGCTTCCGGCATGGGGCGTGTGCAACCTGTCCGCCGTCAACCTGTCCCGTTTCTATGATGCGGACAAGCATGATGTGGCCTGGGAGGAGCTGGGCCTGGTGGTGCGTTATTCCTCCCGTTTCCTGGACAATGTTATTGACAAGACGCCTTACCATTTCGAAGAAAACAAGGAGAACCAACTGAACGAACGCCGGGTGGGCATGGGCTCCATGGGTCTGGCCGAGCTGATGATCAAGCTGGAAATTCGCTACGGCAGCCCTGAATCCCTGGAATTCCTGGACAAGCTCTATGGCTTTATGGCCAAGGAGGCGTATCTGGCTTCTGCGGAGATCGCGGAGGAGAAGGGAAGCTTTAAGAAGTTCGACACGGAGAAATATCTGCAAAGCGGCTTTATGAAAAATATGGTGGAGGCTTTCCCTGAAGTGGGAGCCGCTATCCGAGCCAAGGGTATGCGCAATGTGACCGTGATTACCCAGGCACCTACGGGCAGCACCGGGACCATGGTGGGCACCTCCACCGGGATCGAGCCGTACTTCGCCTTTGAATATTTCCGCCAAAGCCGTCTGGGCTTCGACAAGCAGTTTGTGCCGATTGCCCAAGAATGGAAGGACGCCCATCCTGGGGAAGAGCTGCCGGACTATTTCGTTACTGCCATGAGCTTGTCGGCAGAGGATCATATTCGGGCCCAAGCGGCTATCCAGCGCTGGGTGGACAGCTCCATCTCCAAAACCGCCAACTGTCCCTCGGACTTTACGGTGGAGGAAACCGAACGGCTGTATGAGCTGGCCTTCGATCTGGGCTGTAAGGGCGTAACCATCTACCGTGACGGCAGCCGTGACGTGCAGGTGCTTTCCACCGAGAAGAAGGAAGACAAGAAGGAATCGGAGGCGCCTAAGGCTG
>JAQSYT010000005.1 GCA_029256065.1 Paenibacillaceae bacterium | reverse complement strand
CAATAATGTCCGCTTCCTCCAGATTGACGCTGCTTTTCTCCTCCAGGAAAGCAATAACCTGGGCGGCTGTGTCAGAATAGTCTTCCTGCACCTCCAGATGCACCACCTGACCGGTACGCGCCGGGTCTGGCGCCAAGGCCTGGAAAACCCCTGCCCGGGCAGTAGCCATTTGCGGCCGGTACTGCTTGCAGAGGATGGTAGCCATCATCTTCTCGGAAAATGCCGGACGGCTGGCCATCAAAAGCCGGGATGGATGAGCCTCCACATCCAGCTCCGTGCAATCTGCCGTCAGCCCTGTAGGCAGATGGGTGGCGATGGCTCCCGCCAGATCACGGCCGGTAGCGGTGGCGCCGTACAGCACGATCTCCGGCTTGATCTCGTGGATCGCGGACAAACAAACCCGGCTGTACGGACGGGTTCGGTAATCCAGCAGCTCCGGCGCCTGGCACAGGTATACCCGGTCGGCTCCATATTGGAAGGATTCCGCCGCCAGGTGCTCCACATCGTGACCGATGATCAGCGCCAATAAAGAGGTTTCCAGCTTGTCGGCCAGCTTCCGGCCTTCGCCAAGGAGCTGCCAGGAGACCTTTTTAGCCTCCCCCCGCCGGTGCTCAATCACGATCATGACGCCGCGATAGGCAGACCAATCCTGCTCCGGAGCGGCTTTTCGTTCCTCACTCATGCTTCATGCCTCCTCTTGCCCCGTGACCGGAGCATGTATCTCTATCAGCTTCTATGCATCTCTTCACTTTTGGGGGATTATGATAGCCAGCCCAGTCTCCGGGGCAGCTCTCCGTTCCACAGCGCAGCCGCTACTTCCTCTGCTTGAACTTCCGGCGTGGTCCCGCCGATATGCACCGTATTGGCCTTTTTGATCTCCGGTACCCAGGTGCGGCCTACGATGGTAGGCGAGCCCTTCAGCCCGATTTTGGTCCGGTCCATTTCCGGAAAATCCGCCATAGTCCACTGCACCGGCTTGTAACGCGCCGCCCGGATCATTCCTGGAAGCGTTGCCCGGCGGATGCGGTTTAATTCCTTCAGCACTGTCAGCAATACCGGCATGGAGGTCTCTGCCACCTCTACACCATCCTCCATCTGCCGGTGCACCCGCACCCGGCCTGCTTCCTCATCCACCTTATCCACCTTGCAGACATAGGTCAGTTGGTCCATATCCATGCGGCAGGCCACACCCGGCCCAACCTGGCCGGTATCCCCATCCAGGGTCTGCTTGCCGCAGAACACCATGTGCACCGGTCCCCAAGCTGTCTCAATCCTCCGGATGGCCGCTCCCAGCACATACGAGGTTGCCAGTGTATCCGCACCGGCGAAGGCCCGGTCCGTCACCAGCACCGCTTCATCCGCCCCCAGTGAAATGCACTCCTTCAAGCCCTTCTCCGCTTGAGGAGGGCCCATGGTCACCACTGTTACTCTCGCTCCCAGCTCATCCTTGATCCGCAGCGCCTCCTCCAGCCCGTGCATATCATAAAAATTCACGATACTGGGCACACCCTGGCGGATCAGGGTATTGTTCTTGGGATCAATCCGGATTTCCCTGCTGTCGGGCACTTGCTTGACACAAACCACCACATGCAGCAAACTGACGCACCTCCGATTAGAATCATTCCAAAAATGATAGCGCTTGCAATAATGGTTTTCGCTGTCGTTCACATCTGAAATTCTTCCCCCGCTATCACCATATTTCACCAATTCCACAAGTTGAACCGTTTTCCTACATTGTGAAAAAATTCATTTGTTATAGTGATTAATTTTTCTTGTTTACGTCAATAAGTTGTCACTTTTAGCCCAAAAATCATGATTTTACTTGTGAAAAAAAGCACAAGAACATGGTTAATAAATGCTGTTATATCATTTTAAATCATCTGTACCACATCTGTAGGGAAGCGCTAACATTTTTGGGGTCTGGGATTCCAAAAACAGAAAAAAACCTGACCGCCGCCGGCCAGGCTTCGTTCACGTTCCAACCATACTCCCGGATCTGCTGCCCCACGTTCACGTTCCAACCTTACTTCCGTTTGTTTTCGGGATGAAGCCGCGGTTTAAGTCGTCCTTTCACAGCTGCAGCTCACAGCTCCACACTGGCCTGGTCTACCTGCCGGATCCCTTGAACTCCCGCTAGATCCTCCATAAGCCGGAACAGCGCCCCATCCTTCATCTTCGCTTCCAGCATCACATCCAAAGCAGATGTGTCCGGTGCAATTTCCCTTAAGAACTCCAGCAATGGGCCTGCTTCCACATAATCCGCATGAGCACGGATATCCTTGCCTTCACGGGGGCTGGAAACATGGATTTTCGGCGGAAGGGCAGACAACCCAAGGGATTCCTGTTCATCTATGCCCACGCCTTCCCATGTCTTCAGGATCCGCGGCCACAGGGAGACAGCACTTTCTCCATCATTATTCACCATATGGTGGTGCAAATCCAGCACCATGGGCGCAGCCACCTCTTCGCATATATCCAGGGTCTCCCCCGCCGTAAACGTCTTGTCGTCATTCTCCAGCGTAATCCGCTCCCGCACCTCCTGCGGAAGAGCAAGGAAATTGCGGATAAACCGCTGCCCCGCCGTCTGCTTGTCCCCGTAGCTGCCGCCTACGTGGATGTTGCACTTGGCGTTGCGGTTTAAGCCCATGGCCTCAAGCATGGCGTGATGCCGCACCAGATCGGCCACGGAGTTGTCCAGCACCTCCTGGCGGGGTGTGGACAGCACCGTGAAGTGATCGGGATGAAAGCTTGTCCGCATCCGGTGCAGCCGGACGTACTCCCCGATCTCGGCGAACGGCTCCACCAGCGCCGCGAATGGGTCCCATTCCGCCAGCATCTCATGGCTTGCCAGGGGAATCAGCTTGGAGGAAAACCGGTACAAATGAATATCGCTGGCCCGGTTGTGCCGGAGCAGCCGCAGGGTATTGTGCAGATTCTCCGCCGCAATACGCTCCAGCTTACGGATGGCGGCCTCCCGGTCCTCCAGCTTGGCGAAGGAGGTGGCAGTCATGGTTTTGGAGGGGGAAGCCTGGGACACAACAGTGGACATGGCCACATAACCAAAACGGACAATCACAGGCAAGTCACTCCCGGCTAGTATTCGGCATCCATATATGGATAGCCTCCCCTGCGCTTGCCGGAATCATCCGTTTACTCGGCGGCTTCTTTATCCCCGAAAAACATTTCGTAAGCCAGCGCAGTCTGCACCCTGGCCTCCTCCTCCGTCAGCTTGCGGAGCAGATCCATCTCCACCAGCGTCACCTCTTTGCCCTGAAAATTGATTTCGGCAATGGAGGCGGTGATTTTAACGATGGCAATAGCCTGGTTCTGCGGCGTGTAGGCAATTACCTTTTGGCCGGTGGGATATACCCGAAAGCCGGATTTGACCATTTTGCACTTGCCGTACTCCAGCAAATCATGAAGCTCCTGCTCGTTTTTGAATTTGCATACAGAGTTGAATTCCGTAACGAATCCCATTGGCGCTCCTCCTAAAGGGGGTTTTCCTTTAAGAATACCATAATTTACTGGCAATTACCCGGACCCGGTTGCTCCCAAGCTGTGCGCACTATCCGCCGGAGCCGATCCCCGTCGGCTGTGCCGGCATTCCGCCAAACGGCGGCATGAATGCCTTCCGTTCCCAGCTCCGGACACAGGTCCGCATCCGTCCACAGCACATTGCTCTGTCCGTCTGGCGTAACAAAATAAAGCAGCGCCGCCCCTTTGGCCTGCAAGGCGGCAAATGCCCGCCGGGATGCGTTCCTCACCTCCGTCTCCAGCTGTTTTCCTGCGGACGTCCTGGCACCTGTGTCCGAGGGCGGCAAGACCGCTCCCAGCTCCATCACAGCAATATCTCCCGGATCTTCACCGCCTCCCATGGCAGCGGTATAAACCCGTCCCTGGACCATTTCCTCCGCCAACACCCGGTCGGTTCTGCGGAAAACACCCTCTACGGCAGCCTGCAGCTCCTCCCGGCTTGCAGCCAGAACCGTTTCTTGGCCGCATCCGGAATCAGCCGGCCCGATCCGGCAGGGGTAGCCCAGGGTCAGCTCCATTTCGATGAGAAAATAAGCGGAATCCTGCTCCCATTGAGAACGGGTGAAGGTGCGAAACAGGCTTTGGGGGACTCGTTCCCCCGCCAGCAGCCTGCGCAGGAGCACCCGGTCGGCCCCAAGTACGGCTCCCATCGGCTCCAAACCAGCCGCAGCAATGCCCAGAGCCTCCGCGTAAGCGGCAAGACGGCGAAGCTCCTGTTTGCTGTGCGTTCCCGCAGGCACCAGCACATCGGCTTCAGCCACTCCTCCGATCCCGGTCTGAGCGGTTCCGGCGGGGAGCTCTTTGATGACGGCTGCATAGCCCAGCGTCTGGAAAATATCCGTTATACTCTTGGCTGCCAGCTTGCGCAGCCGCCGCTCCGCTTTATCTGGACTGCGGGCATAGATCACTCCGATACGGATTCCATCATTCAAGGCCGACCCTTCTTTCATTCAAGCTGGATATGAAGCTGCTCACGGTTCCAGAATATGAAAGAACCGGTATTTGGTTGCCTCCGTCCACGCATAGGAATCGCTGTAATCCCAATACCGGTGGCGGCAATTTACTGTATGGGCATTGACCAGGGGCATGCTGTCGGGATCAAAAGCCGTCACCACCGTGCTGTGCCCGTAACGGCCGTCTCCGTTCCAGCTGTAGCTGATCACATCTCCCGGCTCAAGCTCCTTGGGCGAGCCCACTTCCTCTGTGCGGAGACCTGCGTTTCGTTTGCCGCCCAAATACAGCTGCAGTGCATTGGCCACGGCCCAGCTATAGCTCCACAATTCCTGGCTGCCGCTTCGGCCCCGGTACCACCACCCGGCTTCCCGGCGGCCGGTGTAATCCATATAATGGCCTCCCGCCAGAATGCACTGTGACACATAATTGGAGCAATCCACTTCAAAGGCTATATAAGCGGGGTTGGGAGTTTCCCAGAATTGTTCGGCATATTCTACGGCCAGCTTCCGGTTATATGCCCCCTTGCTGCGGGCAGCCGCCTGCAGTCCTTGTTTGAGAAATGGCGGTGGCAGCTGCTGCCTCACATCCTCCGCATTCTCGAGTAAGAGCCCCAGCCGTTCATCCCGGTCGGCATGAGGGGATTGCTGGATACGCTGCAGCAAGCAAGCGCCTTCCCGTGCTAAAGTAAAGGTCAGCCGCTCTGTCCACCAGCTGTCCTCAGTCAACAAACGGCTTCCGACCCGCCCCTGGAAAGCTTGGGTCAGCCGGATATCTACAACAGCCTCACGCTCCGAGGCCTCCACCCGTTTTATACCCAGCCGGATTTCCGAGCGGACCGGCACAAACCCGCGGATCAGATGCTGAAACCTGCGGCGCTCCTGCCGCGCCTCCATTTGGCGCAGGAATTCCCCGTCAGCCGTCAGCTGCCGCAGAGGGCCGGTATCGTAATCCGTTTCCGTCTGGTTGCGGGCATGGATAAAATCATACAGCGCCAGCTTCCAATTCATGCCGGTCCCCTCCCGAGTCATATGCTTACGTAGAAGCCAATAAAGCTCAGGTACAATATATGAGCGTTCGGAGGGGTTCATGTATGGGAAACCGGGCAATTTGGCATTTACGAACAGCAGGAAAACCGCTATACTGAAGATAGCGATATTTTGAAATAAAGTTTCATTAGATGAAACTAAGGAGGTTAACTATTTATGTCCTATCAGGATCGTTATTCCGTCAAAAAAAAGCTTTCCGCAGGCGGCAGGGAATACGCTTACTATGATCTTCCCGCCCTGTCCGCACATTTCGGAAGCATCGAACGTCTTCCCTTCTCCATTAAGGTGCTTCTCGAGGCCGCTGTCCGCCAATTCGAGGGCCGGGCCATCACGGAAGAACATGTGAAGCAAATCGCCGGATGGGCCGAAGGCCGGGACGCCAACAAGGAAATCCCCTTTATTCCGGCGCGGATTGTGCTCCAGGACTTCACCGGTGTTCCTGTGGTCGTAGACCTGGCAGCCATGAGGTCAGCCATGAAGGTCTCTGGCGGAGACCCCAAAAAAATCAACCCGCTTGTCCCCGTGGATCTGGTAATCGACCACTCCATCATGGTGGATGCCTTCGGCTCGAAGGAAGCGGAGGAATACAATACTAAGGTAGAGTTTGAGCGCAACGGGGAACGGTACCGCTTCCTGCGCTGGGCGCAAACCGCCTTTGACAACTTCCGCGCCGTGCCCCCGGGAACAGGCATTGTGCACCAGGTCAACCTGGAATACCTGGCCTCTGTCACCGCTGTGAAAAATGTGGACGGAGAGCTTGTGGCTTATCCCGATTCCCTGGTAGGCACCGACTCCCATACCACTATGATCAACGGCCTGGGCGTCGTCGGCTGGGGCGTGGGCGGCATCGAGGCCGAAGCCTGCATGCTGGGCCAGCCCCTCTACTTCGTTACGCCGGATGTTATCGGCTTTAAGCTCACCGGCAGCCTGCCGGAGGGCGCCACCGCCACAGACTTGGCGTTGACCGTCACCCAGATGCTCCGCAGAAAGGGCGTTGTGGGCAAATTCGTGGAATACTTTGGACCCGGCCTCTCCGGTATGAGCCTGGCAGACCGCGCCACCGTAGCCAACATGAGTCCCGAATACGGCGCCACCGTAGGCTTTTTCCCGGTGGATGACGAGACCTTGAACTACCTGCGCCTGACCGGCCGGGATGAGGAGCAGATCGCCCTGGTAGAAGCCTATTACAAGGCCCAAGGCATGTTCCGTACCGACAGCACCCCCGATCCGGTATTCAGCGATACCATTGAGCTGGACCTGTCCACCGTGGTGCCCAGTCTGGCCGGACCCAAACGTCCTCAGGACCGGGTGGAGCTGTCCCGTATGAAGGAAGCCTACAACGCCATCGTGCGTGCTCCTTTGGACAAAGGCGGTTACGGCCTGCCGGAGAAGAAGCTGACGGAGGAAGAGGTGGCCATCTACTCTCCAGACGGCAAAAGCTCCCTCATGCGCAATGGAGCTGTGGTTATCGCCGCCATTACCAGCTGTACCAACACCTCGAACCCCAGCGTCATGCTGGGCGCCGGTCTTGTTGCCAAAAAAGCAGTGGAACGCGGCTTAGTCAAACCCGCTTACGTAAAAAGCAGCTTGACACCCGGCTCTCTGGTGGTCACCGAGTACCTGAAGAACGCCGGTCTGCTCCCTGCCTTAGAGGAGCTGGGCTTCCACGTCACCGGCTACGGCTGCGGCACCTGTATCGGCAACAGCGGACCGCTGCCGGATGAGGTATCCAAGGCTATCGCCGACAACGACATGACCGTGGCCGCCGTCCTCTCCGGCAACCGGAACTTCGAGGGCCGGGTTCACGCCCAGGTGAAGGCCAACTATCTGGCCTCGCCGCCTCTGGTTGTGGCCTATGCCCTGGCGGGAACCGTCAACATTGATTTGATCAACGAGCCCATCGGCTACGACAAAAGCAATGTTCCTGTGTTCCTGAAGGATATCTGGCCCACCAACGAGGAGATTCAAGAGGCCGTAAAAACAGCTCTCAACCCCGCCATGTTCCGGGACAAATACAAGAACGTATTCAATGCCAACGAACGCTGGAATGCCATTGAGGTGCCGGAGGGCGAGCTGTATGAATGGGATGATTCCTCCACCTATATTCAGGAGCCCCCATTCTTCAAGGATCTGGCAGCCGAGCCGGGCCATATTGAGAATATCGGCGGCGCGAGCGTCCTGGCGCTGTTGGGCGATTCCGTCACAACCGACCACATTTCCCCGGCAGGCAACATCAAAGCGGACTCCCCCGCGGGCAAATATCTCATCAGCCACGGCGTCAAGCGGGAGGACTTTAACTCCTACGGCTCCCGCCGGGGCAATCATGAGGTGATGATGCGCGGCACCTTTGCCAACATTCGCATCCGCAATGCTGTAGCCCCGGGCACCGAGGGCGGCGTCACCACCTACCTGCCTACCGGCGAGGTGGAGTCTATCTATGACGCCTCCATGAAGTACCAGGAGGCCGGCACCAATCTGGTGGTCATCGCCGGCAAGGAATACGGCACCGGCAGCTCCCGTGACTGGGCCGCCAAGGGCACCTTGCTTTTGGGCGTGAAAGCCGTCATTACTGAAAGCTACGAACGGATCCACCGCAGCAATCTGGTGGGTATGGGCGTGCTGCCGCTGCAGTTTGTGGACGGCGCAGACTGGAAGAGTCTGGACATCACCGGCACAGAAACCTTCTCCGTTTCCGGCTTGAGCGATGACATCCAGCCCGGCCAGCAGGTCACCGTCACCGCCGTGCGCACCGACGGCAGCAGCTTCACCTTCCCCGCGGCAGTCCGTCTGGACAGCCTTGTGGATGTAGACTACTACCGCAACGGCGGTATCCTCCAAACAGTCCTGCGCCAATTGATGGCGTAATATAGAGCCATATCCAATTCAACTCCAACCAGCTTCCGTCCAAAAGGCGGGGGCTGGTTTTTTATGCTTGCGGGTCTTGCCCTACTTCCTTCTTCAGAAAATAATATTGCCGTCCCCTCTTGAAACCGGAATAATTCCAAGTATAATACTAGGTATGATCAGCTTTAAACCTTTTTTCTCTGAAAAGCTTTTCAGTTATTGTGTTTGATGCAACACATGATGCGGCAGGTGAATGTAATGAAAGCAACCATTAAGGATGTTGCCAAATTGGCAGATGTATCCATCAGCACAGTGTCAAGAGTTATGAATAATCCCGAGCTGGTAGCCCGAGACAAGCGGGACAAAATATTGGAGGCCATCGAGCGGCTCCATTATACCCCCAACGCCTTGGCCCGGGGGTTGATTCACAAGCGCACCCGCACACTGGGAGTGCTGATTCCGGATATATCCAATCTGTTCTACGCCGAGCTCATCCGGGGGATGGAGGATGCCGCCCATGAGGGAGGCAACAACCTGATGATCTGCAACACAGTCAATGACCAGAGCCGCAGGCTGTCCAGCCTGAAGGTGATGAGCGAAAAGCAGATTGACGGCATCGTGTTCACCAGCGAGCCGGTTCTGCCGGAGTGCTATGCGGTCTTCCGCCAATTGAACCTGCCGATTGTGCTGGCAGCCACACACAGCCTGGAATATGACCTTCCTTCCGTTCGGATCAATGAGGAGCAGGCCGCCTTCGACGCCGCCCAATACCTGATCCGCAAGGGGCATACCCGCATTGCCATGATTACCGGCTCCATGTCCGACCCCATCTCGGGCTTCCCCAGAATCCAGGGTTTTCTGCGCTCTCTCCACCATTACGGCCTGGAGCTGGACCCGGAGAGATGCCTGGAATACGGAAATTACCGCTTTGAGGACAGCTATGAGGCCATGCGCAGACTGCACGGGAAATTCCCCGGCATGACCGCCGTTTTCGCCTCCGGCGATGAACGGGCGCTGGCCTGCATCTCCTATTGTCATGAGCATGGGATCAAGGTGCCGGAGGAGATTTCGGTTATTGGCTTCGACAATACCAGAATGTCGGGCATGAGCTATCCCCGCCTGACCACCATCGCCCAGCCCTTATACCAGATGGGGCGGGAAGCCATCCTTAAGCTGGACAGGCTGATTAACGGCGAGCCTCTTGACCAACTGCGGACCTGCATGGACCACCGGATTGTCGAGCGGCAATCCGTATTGGATTTGACCGTATGAGCGGCCCAAGCGGCAGGCTGGTGCCCTGCCCGATGCGGTGCCACGGAAGGAGAATATGAAGCTTCTGTTTTCCTTGATCTGAAAAGCTTTTCAGAACCGTCACCCGCAGCCAATCTTTATATATGAATTGCCCGGCAGCACCAATCGCAGCAAGGAATCTACCTTAATTACAGAGGAGGAAGCAACATGTTCAAAAAATCGTTAGGAGCTGCCATTGCATTAGCGTTAACCGCGGGTTGCGGCGGCGGCAGCGATGCAGCTTCAACCGGTTCCCCGCCTGAGCCGTCCAAGCCGGTCCAGTCCCAGCCGTCTGCCCAGGAGAAGGTGAAGATTGTATTCAGTCAAGGTGCCGACCAGACGGAAGGAACCAAAAAGCTGATCGCCGCTTTTCATGAGAAACATCCGAACATTGAAGTGGAGCTCCGGGAATTCCCCAATGACTCCTCGCAGATGCATGACCAGCTGGTTACCATTCTCGGCGGCAAATCGGCGGAGCTCGATGTGATCAACCTGGATGTGGTCTGGCCTGCCGAGTTCGCCCAGGCCGGCTTTCTGCTTCCTCTGGACCGGTTTATCCAGGAATCCAAGCTGGATACCGGCAAATACCTGAAGGGTGGTGTAGAGGCCGGGGCCTTCAGCGGCCAGCAATGGGCCTTCCCCCGATACAACAACGCAGGACTGCTGTATTACCGCAAGGATCTGGTCAAGGAGCCGCCGAAAACATGGGACGAGCTTCTAAGCCAAGCGGAGCAGCTGAAGGGCCAGGGCGGCACCAAGTACGGCTTTGTTACCCAGGGCAAGCAGTATGAGGGGCTGGCTGTGGGCTTCACCGAGCTGGTCAGCGCGTATGGCGGCAAAATTATTGACGAGAAGGGCCAGGTGGCCGTCAATTCTCCCCAGGCGCTGAAGGGATTGAACAAGCTGGTGCAGCTTTTCAAGTCCTCCGCTGTGCCGGACAATCTGAACACCTTCACGGAAAAAGAAACCCTCACCGCCTTCATCGAAGGCAACGCCGTCTTCGCCCGCCACTGGCCCGCCCTCTACGCCCAGGCCAATGATCCCAAGGTCTCCAAGATTGTGGGCAATGTGGGCATCGCTCCCCTTCCTGCCGGAGACGCCCGTTCTGCCGCAGCCCTGGGCGGCTGGCTGGCCGGGATCAACAAGTATTCCAAACATCCCAAGGAGGCCTGGGAATTCCTGAATTTCATCGTCAGCGCCGAAGGGGAGAAGATCATCGCCGTCAACAGCACCCAAACCCCCACGTACCTGCCGCTGTTTGATGACGCAGAGGTGCAGAAGGCCAGTCCGCTTTTTGCCAGCCGGGATTTTGTCAACGGCTTGTCCAGTGCAGTGCCCCGGACCATTACGCCCTTCTATGCCAAAATTTCCGGCCAAATTCAGGTGGAGGTTTCCAAGGCTGTAGCGGGAAGCCAAACTCCGGAGCAGACTCTGGCCAATCTGGAGGCCCAAATTAAGCAGGCTGTTGCCCAGTGAGAAAGGAAGCCCGGCTGGCCTTCTTATTCATTCTGCCCGCCGTTCTGCTGCTTGCCGTTATTGCCCTATGGCCTGTACTGCGCTCTGTCTGGATCAGTCTCTACGACATCCGCCTGAACGATCCGGCCAAGGGAGAAGTTCATCTCCGCTATGCTCTGGATGGGGAGAAATACGCCCAGTCCATGCCCCTTCTGCAGCGGGTTCTGGAGACGGAGGCAGCAGGGGGGAAACGGGCCGGCGAAGAGATCGCGTCCCTGCAGCAAGCTCTCTCCTCCTTGCGGGGGGAGGTAGAAGCGGACCCGGCAATCGCGTCCCAACTGGCGGAGATTGACCGGCTGCTTTATGATTTCAAGCCCGTGCCGGACAAGCTGAAGTACGCCTCCGTCCCGCGCGGTACAGCAGAGCATCTGGAGAAGGGGCTGGAGGACATCCGCCTCCAGCTTCTCCGTATGAAGGACGAGGGGGTATTGCTGCGGGCGGATGCTGCCGCAGGACTGGCCGGCTCCCTGCAGGCTGCTGTCATTAAGCCGAATTTTGTGGGACTCAAGCATTATCAGCGGTTTCTGGCGGATTCACGCATGTGGCAGGCGCTGGCCAACACCTCCCTGTTTACCCTGGGGGCAGTAACCATGGAAATGCTGGCAGGGCTATTGATAGCCCTCCTTATGAACCGCTCCTTCCGGGGCAGGGGCCTGGTCCGGGCCGCGGTTCTGATTCCATGGGCTACACCCACTGCCATCTCCGCGATGATCTGGCATTTTCTCTATGACGGGCAGAACGGGGTGGTGGCCAAGCTGCTGGCAGAGGCGGGACTCATCTCCCGGACCAGTGTGCTGCTGTCCACCAAAGGAGGGGCTTTCTTCTCCATCATTCTGGCGGATGCATGGAAAACCGCCCCCTTCGTGGCTTTGCTTCTCCTGGCGGGCTTGCAAACCATCTCCCCCGCTCTCTATGAAGCGGCGCAGATGGATGGGGCCGGCAGATGGCGGCAATTCCTCCATGTCACCTTGCCGTGCCTCAAAACTACCTTTCTGGTAACGCTGATGTTCCGGACGCTGGATGCCTTTCGGGTTTTCGACCTCATCTATGTGCTGACGGGAGGTGGTCCGGCCAATGCTACGGAATCGCTGTCCATCTATGCCTACAAAACGATGTTCTCCGAGCTGGACTTTGGAGCCGGGTCCGCTTTATCCGTGCTGGTATTCCTTTGCATCGCCGCAATCTGCACCATCTATATCATGCTGCTGGGCAAGGACGCAGTCAGCAGAACCGGGAGGTAAGGGTCATGAGAAAACGCTGGGAGCGCAGATTGTTTTATGCCGGAGTGGCGGTCTTTGTCCTAAGCGTGCTGTTTCCCTTTCTGTGGGTGTTTTTGGCCTCCGTTAAGGGCGCTGGTTATCTGTACGGGCAGTATGCCTTCAAGCTGCTGGTTCCGGCGTATTCACTGGAGAACTATGTCAGGGTATTTGCCCATCATCCCTTCGGCCGCTATCTCTTAAACAGCCTGATTGTCGCCGCCATGACCATGCTCTTCAGCGTGGCTGTAGCCTCCTTTGCCGCTTATGCGGTGGCACGGCTTCATTTTTGGGGGAAATCGGTTTTTCTGGGGACCCTGCTGGCTGTATCCATGTTTCCGCAAATTGTAATCATTTCCCCGCTGTTTCTGTTCATGCAATCCACCGGACTGCGCAACACCTATCCCGGCTTACTGCTGCCCTACACCGTGTTTGCCCTGCCGCTGGCCATCTGGTACATGACCTCCTTCTTCTCCCGGATTCCCCGGGAACTGGAGGAGGCGGCCCAGATAGACGGGGCCTCCATCCTTCAAGTGCTGGCCAGGATCGTGCTCCCGCTGGCGTCGCCGGGGCTGTTCACCACAGCAATTATCGTATTCGTGGATGCCTGGCATGAGTTCTTCTTTGCCCTGACCCTCAATACGAAGCAGAGTATGATGACGGTGCCTGTGGGCATCGCCATGTTTCAAGGAGAATTTACCTTCCCGTGGGGAGAAATTTCCGCAGCAGCCATTACAGTAACGATTCCTATTGTGTTCTTTGTGCTGCTGTTCCAGCGGCGCATTGTCTCCGGTCTTACCTCCGGAGCTGTGAAGGGCTAAAGCGCAGGACGCTTCAGCCCGGGAATCAAAGAAGGAGAGCTTCCTATGGACAGACCGAATATTTTGTTGATGATCTCGCATGACACAGGCCGGTATATGGGCTGTTACGGACAACAGGTAAACACGCCTAATCTGAATGAGCTTGCGGCGAAGGGAGTCCGGTTTGACCGGTACTTCTGTCCTGCGCCCCAATGCAGTCCCAGCCGGGGCAGCATCCTCACCGGGCTGTATCCCCACAATCACGGCATGAACGGCTTGGCCCATCTGGGCTTTTCCATAAAGCCGGAGGTGGCCACCCTGCCACGGGAGCTGGGCAAGCAGGGCTACGAAAGCGTCCTGATTGGCTTTAGCCATGAAACCATTGATGAGCCGGACAGCAGGCTTACCTCCTCCACCTATAAGCTGGGCTATGAACAGGTATTGCCTGTGCCGGGAGACAGAGGACCCGATGTGGCAGAGCGCACCGTGGCTTTTTTGCGGGAAAAGGCTGATGAAGCAGCGGAGCGGAGGGCAGCCTCAGGCGGACCAAGCTCCGGCATGAAGGGTGAGGCTACCCAACATAGGCCTTTTTTTGCTTCAGTGGGCTTTTTTGAGACTCACCGCAGCTTCGATGAATACCATCATGAAGCCGATGCTCCCGAGCTGTCCCCCCCTCCCCCCTACCTGCCGGATACCCCTGCCGTCCGCGAGGATTTCGCCTTGCTCCACGGCTCCGTGAAGGTACTGGATCAAGCCGTCGGGCAGATTCTTCAGGGCCTGAGGGAAACGGGATTAGACAGCAGCACGCTGGTCATCTACACAACGGACCACGGTATTGCCTTCCCCCGGGCCAAAGGGACACTGATGGATGCAGGTCTGGAGACTGCCCTTATTCTCTATGCCCCAGGTCTGGCCGAAGGGGGACATGCAGTGACACAGCTATTATGCAACGTGGATTTGATGCCTACTCTGTTGGAATTGGCGGGGGCTCCCCTTCCTGCCGGTCTGGACGGGCGAAGCTTTCTCCCTGTACTGCGGAATTCCGAAGACGAAGAGACGATCACGGTCAGGGATCATTTCTTCGCCGAGCTGACCTGGCATGACCGCTATCATCCCATGCGGGGAATCCGGACGGAGCGGTTCAAGTACATCCGCAACCTGGAGGATGGGCCTGCGGTCTACCTTCCCCTGGATATTCACCGCAGCCTCTCGGGGCTAGCGGTCAGGGAGAGCTACTACTCCCCCAATGTCCCGGAGGAGCTGTACGACCTCCTCCATGATCCCCTGGAGGAGCATAATCTGGCCGGTGATCCGGCCTGGGAGGACACTCTTGCAGAGCTGAGACAGCGGGTGACTGCCTGGATGGAGCGCACCGGCGATCCGCTGCTGCAGGGCCCGGTAGCAGGTGTGGAGGCCCCCGAGTGGCAGGAGCAGGTGGATAACGGAAGCTCGTATCCGTATAAGGCTGACGGAACGGCGAGAAACCCCAAGCTATAAGACCGCTGCAGACATTCATATAATTGTTAAAATATTTCCGATAAATCCGCTTGGATAAATATATAATTTAGAATAGACATTCATGAGTAGGGTGTGTCTGAACACTCCGAGTGGAGCAGATTTTGGCGAATTTTCGTTCCAGGCAAGGAACTTTCGTGAAGGCGTACCGGGGGTACGTCAAGCGGAAGTGACGATGCAAGGGGCGAAAAGGCGTTGAAAGATGCCCTCAAGCGAGTTTTCAGACACGCCCTGGGCACACATAGACAAAATGCGGCATGATTTTTCAAGAGGAGCGTGCAGGCAAAGATGAGGATTACAGCAAATGGAAATGGTGTAACGCTGGAGAAGGAGCTGACGGTCAGGGAGCTTTTGACGAAGCTGAAGGTGGAAACGCCGGAATATGTGACGGTTCAGCTTAACGACGATATTCTGCTGACCGGGGATTTTGAAACCAGATTGGTCAAGGACAATGATGTGGTGGAATTCCTCTACTTCATGGGAGGCGGGGCTGCATGAGCTTTACCAATGAACAGCTGGAGCGGTATTCACGCCACATCATCCTCAAGGAGGTTGGGGTGAAGGGCCAGCGGAAACTGCTGAACGGCAAGGTGCTGATCGTAGGCACCGGCGGACTGGGCGCGCCTGCGGCCATGTTTCTGGCGGCGGCGGGCATTGGCACCATCGGACTGGTGGATTTCGATGCGGTAGAGCTGTCCAACCTCCAGCGCCAGATCATCCATCTGACCAAGGATGTGGGCAAGCCCAAGGTCATCTCCGGCAAGGAAACCATCGGCGAGATGAATCCCGATGTGAATGTGGTCACCTATCAGGAATGGGTGAGCGCTGCCAATATCCTGGATATCATCAAGGACCAGGATTATGATTTCATCATTGACGGCACGGACAATTTCCCTGCCAAGTTCCTGATCAACGATGCCTGCGTGCTGGCAGGCAAACCCTTCTCCCATGCGGGCATCATCCGCTTCCAGGGCCAGACCATGACTTATGTCCCCGGACAAGGCCCGTGTTACCGGTGTGTATTTAAGGAGCCGCCTCCTCCCGATGTGGTCCCCACCTGCAAGCAGGCGGGGGTGTTGGGCGTGATGGGCGGCATTATCGGCACCATTCAGGCCACCGAGGCTATCAAATATGTAGCCGGGATCGGCAAGCTTCTCACCGGCCAGCTGCTCACCTACGACGCGCTGGAGATGAATTTCCGCAAGATCAAGCTGGGCCGCCGGGCTTCCTGTCAGGTGTGCGGCGACGAACCCTCGATTACCGGACTTATCGATTACGAGCAAGCCGCCTGCGATCTGAAGCAGGTCCATTCCTGAACCTAGGGGATAGTGTACGGAAAGCAATTGCAAAGACATTACTTGGACCAGTGGCGCTACGACCACAATTTATTCCTTCAAGAAGGTGACGCTTATCCTTACCATGAAAAAAAACCAATATGACCACATTCTGTCCCACTGTCTCAGCGGACTGCCCAATGAAGCCTGTGGTCTGCTTGGAGGCACGGTCCACGGTGATGAGAAAACGGTGGAGCATGTCTATCTTTTGACCAATACGGATCAAAGTCCCGAGCATTTCTCCATGGAGCCCAAGGAGCAGTTCGCCGCCATCAAGGATATGCGGTCCAAGGGTCTGGTGCTGCTGGGGAATTTCCACAGCCATCCGGCCACCCCCTCGCGTCCCTCCCGGGAGGACATCCGGTTGGCCCATGATCCCGTGGCCAGCTATCTGATCCTCTCCCTTGCGGACCGGAGCCAACCGGTGTTGAAATCCTTCCGCATCCAAAACGGCGACAGCGCGGAAGAGGAACTGGTGATTTTACAAGATACGGAGGAACAAGCCCATGGCACAGGTGGATTATAAGGAACTGAAGAAGGGCGGCTTTATGCGCCAGGTGCAAAAGGACCGTTTCTCCCTGCGGCTGCGGGTGGCGGGCGGCCAAATGAAGGCCGATGAGCTGAAGAAGGTCTACGAGATAGCCGACAAGTACGGCCAAGGCTACGTCCATCTCACCTCCCGGCAAAGCGTGGAGGTCCCCTTCATCCGCCTGGAGGATGTGGAGGCAGTGAAACGCGAGCTGGCCGAAGCGGGCCTGCAGCCCGGCGCTTGCGGCCCACGGGTCCGCACCATTACGGCATGCCAGGGCAATGCCATTTGTCCCAGCGGGCTCATCGATACCGCCGAGCTGGCGCAGGAATTCGACCAGCGTTATTATGCCCGGGAAATGCCCCACAAGTTCAAGCTGGGAATCACCGGCTGCCGCAACAATTGTCTGAAGGCGGAGGAGAATGATCTGGGCGTTAAGGGCGGTGTGCTGCCCGAGTGGAACACGGACCGCTGCACCTATTGCGGCCTGTGCCAGGCGGTTTGCCCCACCAAGGCCATTGTCGTGGACAGGCAGGCCAAGACTCTCGCCTTCGCCCAGGAGGAGTGCGTCTATTGCGGCAAATGCATCAAATCCTGCTCTACCGATGCGTGGACGGGACAAAACGGCTACATTGTGTCCTTCGGGGGGCTGTTCGGCAACCGGATCTCCATCGGCCGCCCGCTGTTTCCCATTCTGTTCAGCAAGGATGAGCTGCACCAAGTGATTGAAACCACCCTGGAATTTTTCAGGGAATACGGCAAAAGCAGCGAGCGGTTCGGCAATACCCTGGACCGGGTTGGCTGGGACCTGCTGAAGGACCGCCTGAATGCGGCCCTGGCGGATTTCCGGGGGCAGGCGAAAGGGGAATGCGTATGAGCGGGATAAAGGCGAATTTGACCGTGGACATTACGGATGTGGTTTGCCCGGTTACCTTCGTCAAAACGAAGGTGGCCCTGGAGGACCTGGAGACCGGACAGGTGCTGGAAATCCGGATGAATGAGGGCGAGCCCATCCAGAATGTGCCCCGCAGCCTGAAGGATGAAGGCCACAAGGTTGTACTGGTGGAACAAAATCAGGACAACACCTATAATGTCTATGTAGTGAAAGGCGAAGAATAGCCAATCTGGACATAAGGGGCTGGCAATGTGGGAATTTCGGGAAATACGCACGCGATATTTATTCTTTTTGTCAAAAGCCAGGAGCAATCCAAGACTTTTTACCGGGAGCTGCTTGGCATTGAGCCAACTCTGGATGTGCCGGGTATGACCGAGTTTGCCATATCGGAAACGGCCAAGCTGGGCCTCATGCCTGAGGAAGGAATTGTCAGGATATTGGATGGAAAGATCGCCCATCCCCAAAGTGCCGGCGGTACGCCGCGGAGCGAGCTGTACCTGTATGTGGATCAACCCGACGATTATTTCAACAGGCTGGCAGCCGCCGGAGGAAGTCAAATCAGCGCCGGTGCGGTCCGCAACTGGGGAGACTACGTGGCCTACGGGGCCGATCCGGACGGCCATCTGGTGGCATTTGCGCAAAAATAGGGAATAGCTAATGAGGTTGCGGTGCCGGATTGCCCGGATGCTGCAACCTTTTTTATCGGGCTAGCGTCAGTAAGGCTGGAGGTGATTCCCTTGAATCGATTAACCAAACGAATTTCCGTTGTTGTGCTTGCTGCCGCTATGCTGGGAGGATCTGCCGCTTTGGCGTTCAGCGACATTGCCCAGGATCCTGCCCAAACCAAGATTGAAAACCTGCGCAAGGATGGTGTTCTTTCGGGAATGGATGGTGACCGTTTCGCCCCCAAAGAAGTCTTGACCTATGATCAGGGCGTCCGGCTGCTTGTCAAAGGCTTTGATTTGAGCCTGGCCCATATCAGCTTCTTCAAGGCACCCAAGGCCAGCGATTATTATGCAAATATCCCGGACGATGCCTGGTATGCAGAGGATTTCATCATCGCCCAGTACAATGGGCTGGAAATCCCCCAGAATGTGGATCCAGCCAGTCAGCTGACCCGGGAGCAATTTGCCGTGCTTCTTAATAAGGCCATTCAACAGAAGGGCAGTTTTGCCGTTATCGAGCTTTTCAACATTCTTGCGGATGAGGATGCTGTTGACCCTACCGCTTCCGGCAGCATCCAGACATTGTTGAATATGCGGATTGCCAAGCTGGATGACAAGGGTCAGTTCCGGCCAAAGGCGGGCATTACCCGTTCGGAAGCGGCGGATTGGCTGTATGAGGCAAGAGCCTTCGTTGCCAGCCACACTGGTAACGTTCCTTCGCCCGAGCCTTCTCCGGCTGCTACACCCTCCGGCACACCTGGTTCAGTGCCGGGTGCCACTCCTGTTCCCAGCTCCACCTCGGCTCCGGCAGTAGACACTCCCCTTGTATGGAGCGAGGCTGCAGTAACCCTGGAGAAGGCAGCAGATGGTGTGAACAAAGCCGTTGTCACCATCCAGGTGCCCCATCCCGGTTATGGTGCCGTGATTACCGGCATTGAATTTACAGGTGCCAAGGAAGCAGTGATCCGTTACAAGCTGACGCCGCCCGACCCGGACATGATGTACCCCATGGTCATTTCCCAAGTGGAGCTCCAAACCTATGTCTCCTCTGACTTTACCACCGTCTCAGCAAAACAGGCGAAGTAACGTGGAAAAGTAAATAATGTCAACAGGCTTCTGCCATTGCCCAACGCAATGATAGAGGCCTGTTTTTTGCCGGTAAAACCGATGATCTAGGGCTGGCCGGTAACGGCATTGTTCTTTTTGCCTTTTTTTCTGATGAGCATCAGAAGCAGCAGCAGCGCTGGCAGCACGATTTGAAAGATGGGAAAGTGGTACTTCACGTTATACTCGAAGCCGAAACGGATTTGATCCATAAAGGAATTAAACAGTAGAGCGCCGATAAAAATAACGGCACCGGCGGGCAAGGTCATCCGTTTGTAGGTGGTTTTAAATATCGAGGCCAATGCCATAGCAGCCCCGAAATAATAGGCGGTTTGCTTGATCCAGACGCCGATAAAAAGCAAAATGGCCACAAACGGATCCATCCGCTCCACAAACTGGGTTATGCGGATGAGGCTGGCCACAATCATCAAGGGGATGCCCCCTATTCCTGCTAAATCCGGCTCCAGGATGCTTAATATCAACGCATTGGTGAAGACCAGAAACAACCCTGCCATACTGTAGGAAATGAGAGTGGCGGGAAGGACCTTCTTTTTTTTGTTAACGAACCGCCAATACATCAGGAACAGCACCATTTCGCCGAATGGGAACGAAACCACCTCGGGAAGCGCCGCGGCAATAACTGGACGGACACCGTCCTCCAACACCGGAAGCAGGTTGTCGACGTGAATAACCCCTACGATACCGATGAGAAAAAGAAGGAAGAAATAGATCACCACGATGACAGGCAGCAGCACCTCCGTCACCCTGAAGAACACCTCAACCCCCATATATACAGCATAAGCGGACACCAGCATAATGATGATAATAATCACAATTAAGGGCGACTGGGGGAGCAGGTAAAGATTCATCAGATCGCCGAATTCCCGCACATTGCGCACTGATTTATACAAAAAGTAGATGACATACGGCCATGCAAAAAGATGCCCTGCCCATTTGCCGCAATAGCGGAACAACAAGTCGATCAGATTCAGATCTGGCTCCTGGCGCTGGATCGGCAGAGTGACGAAAACAAGCAGCAGCATTCCGCAAACCATGGCAATCAGCACGGAAATCCATGCATCCCGTTTGGCCTCACTGGCCAGAAGAAATAACGGGGAGCTGCCGATTTCGAACATGATGATCATAACTCCCAATTGATATGGGCTTATTTTTTCCATAGATGGCTCCAATCCGCCTGTGTTTCACCGCTACGGTATTATTGGCAAATGGAGTAAAGTTATGCAAGAAGAAGCTTGGCCAGCTCCTGATACTGCAGCGCCATGGGACAGCCGGGATAGGCCTCCACGACGGTTTTCCCCTGATCCTCGGCCTGCTGCACGGAAGGATCACGGGGCAGGCGGAACAAAACCGGGACTCCGATTTCGGCAGCAGCTTTGGTAACCAACTCTTGCTCGTTTTCAATATTCTTGGCATTGAGGATCAGCCCCTTGAGTGAGGCATATCCCCGTTTGCCCATGCTATTGACCGCTCCGGCAATGTTGGAGGCCGCATACAGGGACATCATCTCCCCGGAGGTAACAATGCACACCTCATCGGCGTAACCACCCCGGATAGGCATGGCAAAACCGCCGCAGACCACATCCCCCAGCACGTCGTAAAGCACCACGTCCGGCTGGTAGATTTCATAAGCGTCCAGCTCCTCCAGCTTTTCGAAGGCGGTGATGATTCCCCGCCCGGCACAGCCTACCCCAGGCACCGGACCACCGGACTCCACACACAGTACCCCGGTTGTGCTGCGGTACACCAGATCCTCCAGTTGGGCATCCCCCTTCTCCCGGAGCACATCCAGGACGGTGGGGATATTCCTGCCTTCAGTAAGATTGCGGCTGGAATCCGCCTTAGGGTCGCAGCCGATCTGCAGCACCGTCAGCCCCATGGCTGCCATAGCCGCAGCAACATTGGAAACAGTAGTGGATTTACCGATACCGCCCTTGCCGTAAATTGCAATTTTCTTCATGGAATGGACACCTTGCCTTTTCTGGTTGAATGTTTGCCATATACCCTTAAACGCCGCAAAAACCCGGCCATGCAGGAAAAATTTCCCTGATGCGAGCTGATGGGCCGGCTCTAGCGGAGCAGCCGCTTAAATCCGGGCTTTGTGAATTACATCCTCCAGCCGAGACTGGCCTGCTGGATGCCGAACAACCGGGCGTACAGCCCGTTTTGGGCCAGCAGCTGCACGCTGCTCCAGGAAAGTGCCATGCCGTGACGCAGCCTGGTCTGCTTCAGATAACCCGTGCCCACCTGCTCAGGCAGCAGAAAGACCGCATCCTCCGTGGGGCACGGTACCGGAATTCACATGACCTAATCATATACCGGCAGGATTTTTATGTAAATGATTATCATTATCATTTCGCAGAAAAGAGAGGCCTTACAACTGCCCACAAGCAACAAAAAAAGCAGCGATGGCCTCTGCGGTCCTTTCGCTGCTTATGGGAAGCCTATGATTCCTGCGGTAGATCCTTGGGCACCAGCTCGAAGATGGCTCCCGTTTCCAAGGCGTCAATAAACCGGTCCAGCCACAGGTAATAGCGGATGGCTTCATTGATTTTGGCCACATCCTCCATGACCAGCTGCTGCAGCTCCTCCTGCCCGGAACCGGTACGCGCCAGCTCCTGAAGCTCTGCTCTGGATTTGCGCAGCGCCTGCATATTAATCTCCAGCGCTTTTCTCCACTTCAGCGAGAAATAGTCGGAGAAGGTCTGAAACCAATCCATCTCCACCTCATAGAGATCCTTGCGCGCCCCTTTTTCCCAAACCTTGTTCACCATTTTCAAATCCACCAGCGTCCTTACACCGGTGCTCATGCTGGTTTTGCTCATCTTCATGGCTTCCGTCATTTCGTCCAGGGTCATCGGCTTATCCTGAAAAAACAGCAGACCATACAAATGTCCAATGGATAAATTAATTCCGTATAAGTCCATATTCTTCCCAATGGATTCAATAATCCGCTTCCTGGCCCTAAGAATAACGGCCTCCTGCTGCTCCCGGGGCAGATCCTCCGCTTGCTCCATACCACTGTCACCCTATCCCGCAAAAATTCATAATTGCCTCGAAACTGGTATAGTCATTCAACCATTTCACTGAACCTAATTGTAGGGAACCCGCCGCATAAAGTAAAGGTGCAACAGACGGAGGATGATGGAGGATAACCGAGAATTCCAAAGTAAACTCTGTACAGTTTTTTCTGTACGAACAGTTTATACCGAAATTTATGTTGACACCATGCTTTTCTTTTCTTTACACTTAGAGATGTGCTTGCAGTGCGAAGGAAAGGAGTGAGGTTATTGCCCATTATTCAAGTGAAGGAAGTTACCAAGGTGTTTGGTCCCAATCCGGCTTCCGCCCTTTCCCTCCTGGACCAGCAGTGGTCCAAGGAGCGGATTTACAAGGAAACTGGACATACGGTTGGAGTGAATGAAGTCAGCTTTGATGTGAACGAAGGAGAAATTTTCGTGATTATGGGGCTGTCCGGCAGCGGAAAATCTACCCTGGTCCGGCTGTTGAACCGCCTGATTGAGCCCACATCGGGAACCGTCAGCATACATGGCCGGGATATTGTCGGCATGGGGGCGGAGGAACTGCGGCGGGTGCGCCGGGAGAAGATTGCTATGGTCTTCCAAAAATTCGCCCTATTCCCGCACCGGACGGTGGCGGAGAATGCAGAATACGGCTTAGAGGTTCAAGGCATGGACAAAAAGCTCCGCCGGGAAAAGGCGTTGGAAGCGCTTAAGTTAGTCGGACTGGAAGCTTGGTCCAATAGTTTGCCTGACGCTCTAAGCGGCGGGATGCAGCAGCGGGTAGGACTCGCCCGTGCGCTGGCCAATGACCCGGATATTCTGCTGATGGATGAAGCCTTCAGCGCGTTGGACCCGTTGATCCGCAAGGATATGCAGGATGAGCTTCTGGAGCTTCAGGAAAAGATGAATAAGACGATTATCTTCATTACTCATGATCTGGATGAGGCGCTGCGGATCGGTGACCGGATTGCCCTGATGAAGGACGGCAGCATCGTGCAGATCGGGACTCCGGAGGAAATTCTCATGAGCCCTGCAAACGATTATGTGGAGCGCTTTGTGGAGGATGTGAATCTATCCAAGGT
This sequence comes from Paenibacillaceae bacterium, assembly GCA_029256065.1. Taxonomy (GTDB): domain Bacteria; phylum Bacillota; class Bacilli; order Paenibacillales; family NBRC-103111; genus Paenibacillus_AR. The sequence continues at coordinate 16,668 of JAQSYT010000005.1, read as the reverse complement.
ACTCACCGCCTCCGCCGTGATGCGGCGTGCCGAAACCATCGGCTTGGACAGGGGGCCGCGGGTTGGTTTGCAGCTGATGAAGGAAGCTGGCATTTCCAATCTGTTTGTGGTGGACCGGGGAAAGAAGCTTCTTGGCGTGATTACCGCTGAGGATTCCTCACAGGCTGCAGCAGACGGGCGCACCCTGGAGGATATTGTGATCCGGGATGTGCCGGTGGTGAGCCCGGACCAATTGCTCTGCGATCTGTTCGATATCAGCAGCAGCTCCAAATATCCCGTTGCCGTGGTGGATGACACAGGCCGGATTCTGGGCGTGATTATCCGCGGAGCGGTTCTCGGCGCATTGGCCAGACAGCCTGCTGCCGACAGGGAGGTGACAGCCCATGCCGAAATTACCGCTGGATGAGTGGGTTGAAGTCATCGTAGGATTCTTGGACGATCATGTGTCGGGTCTGTTTTCATTGGTAGCTGCCATTATCAAAGGAATCGTAAGCGGCTTTTCGTATCTGCTGCATTTGCCCCCCGCACTGCTCCTAATCGTGCTTGTAGCCGCACTTGCCTATTATCTGGGCAAATGGACCTTTGCCCTGTTCGCTATTCTCGGCCTTCTTCTTATATTTAACCTGGGATACTGGGACCATACCATGGATACGCTGGCGCTTGTGCTAACCGCTGCTGTGCTGTCCATCCTAATCGGCATTCCTCTTGGCATCTGGTGTGCCCGGAACAAGCGGGTGCGCAGCATATTGATGCCGCTCCTGGATTTTATGCAAACCATGCCGGCCTTTGTCTATCTGATCCCTGCGGTTACCTTCTTCGGGCTGGGTGTGGTGCCCGGTGTTATCGCCTCTGTGATCTTCGCCGTCCCCCCTACCATTCGTCTGACGGAGCTTGGCATCCGCCAGGTGGCTCCGGAGCTGGTAGAAGCAGCCCATGCCTTCGGCTCCAGCCCCTCCCAGGTGCTGGTCAAGCTGCAGCTTCCTATGGCCATGCCCTCCATAATGGCGGGGGTTAACCAAACCATCATGCTGGCATTGTCCATGGTGGTGATCTCGTCCATGATCGGCGCACAGGGCATCGGCGCGGATGTATACCGGGCCGTGACCCAGGTGAAAACCGGGCAGGGCTTTGAAGCCGGGTTAGCCATTGTGGTGCTGGCCATTCTGCTGGACCGGATGACTCAATATCTTATGAAACGTAAAAAAGCTACACAAAAATAGTGAATTCATAAAAGGAGAGATTTCATGCTTACAGTTCTATCGCGTAAATGGATGACCGCCTGTCTTGCCGGAGTATTGGGTGCAGGCTTATTGGCCGGATGTTCGGATAACAGCTCAGCCTCCGGAGACAAAAGTATCGGTGATCAGGTGCAGCACCAGATTATCGGCATTGATCCCGGAGCCGGAATTATGAAGCAGGCCGCCCAGTCGTTGAAGGACTATGAGCTTGCGGACTGGACGCTGATGGAGGGCTCCGGCGCAGCTATGGCCGTTGCCCTGGACAAAGCATACAAGGACAAAAAACCGATTATCGTCACCGGATGGACTCCGCACTGGATGTTCGCCAAGTATGAGCTGAAGTATCTGGAGGACCCCAAGGGCAGCTTCGGACAGGATGAGGAAATCCGCACAGTTGTCCGCAAGGGGCTGAAGGATACCCACCCCTCCGCCCATGCCATGCTGGACCGGTTCGAATGGACTCCGGAGGACATGGCGGTAGTCATGTCCGCTATTGTGGACGGCAAGAAGCCGGAGGAAGCGGCTGCAGATTGGGTGAAGAACAACACCGCCAAGGTGGATGAATGGACCAAGGACCTGGCCAAGGAGGACGGCAAAAAGCTGAAGCTGGCCTATGTGGCCTGGGATTCGGAGATTGCCAGCACCTATGTGGTGCGGCAGGTGCTGGATGAGCGTCTGGGCATCAAGGCGGAGATGCTCCAGGTAGAGGCCGGCCCCATGTGGGCGGGTGTCGCTGACGGAAGCGCAGATGCCATGGTAGCCGCGTGGCTGCCCACCACCCACCAGGACTACCTGGACAAATACAAGGACAAGTTGGAGGATCTGGGGGTTAACCTGAAGGGCACCAAGCTGGGCCTGGTGGTTCCCGAGTATATGGAGATCAGCTCCATTGAGGATCTGAAATAACAGTAAAGTGTAGTGCGCAACAATAACGGCGTTCCCGGCGCAGCTCCCGGGAAATGAAGTCATGTAGTCATTAAAAAACACCTGCTCACCGGCGGATCGCCAGGGCAGGTGTTTTTTTGATACAGGGGAGCGCCATTCCTAGTTCAGGCGAAAATGGCAGCGGTCAAACCATCTAGGGCGCTCAGGCCGTTCGTGTAAGCGCCAATAAATGATCACTAATGAGCGTGGCAGCCTTGTTTTGTCCAGAATAGCGATCATAAAATGTACGCTATTGCCTCATTCAGGCTCTCGAACAGAGCTTCTTGGAGGAATAGCGATCAAAACATGTATCCTATTCAGCGAAAAGACCGCCTTTCCCGCCAATAGCAATCATTTGTTGAGCGCTATCATCACATCCATTCCGGGAGCAGCTGCGGAAACAGCCGTTACCGGTAGTCTGGATTTGGCGCAGCCGAGTGAGCTTTATCATCAAAGCGAAGAAAGCTGCACCGGCGCCGCTACTTCAGCATTTTGCCCATGCGGGCGGCAAACTCCATGAGCACCGGCGCCTGCTCCCGCATTTTCTCCAGCGGCAGCCGGTTGGCCGGCCCGGAAATGGCCAGCGCGGCCACTAACCGCTGGGCGCGGTTGTACACAGGCACAGATACGGCGGCAGCACCTGCCTCCCGCTCCTCCACGCTGGTGGCATAGCCCAGCTTGCGGACCTCCTCCATCTGTACCGAGAAGACAGCTTTGTCCAAGGAGGGCGGCCAGGTGGGAGAGGACAGCACCTGCGCCAGCACCTCCGGCTCCGCAAACGCCACCAGCACCTTGCTGGAGGCTCCCACGAACAAGGGAAGCCTTGCGCCCACCTGGGCTACCCGGCGGATAGCCTGGTTGCTCTGCACCGCCTGGACACGGATACGCTCCAGCCCGTCCCGCACATACAGGCTCACCGTCTCCTCCAGCACATCCCGCAAATGCTCCAGCTCCGGCAGCAGCACCACCTCAGGATCGTCGCTGGCCGATAAATTGGCCGACAGATCCCACAGACGGAAGCCCAATCGGTACTTTTCCGAGGAGGGATTGCGCAAGAGAAACCCCTTGCTCTCCAGAGAGGCCAGCAGCCGGTGAACCGTGCTTTTGTGCAGCCCTGCCCTAGCGGAGATTTCCGTCAGGCTTAGCTCCGGCGCATCCGTAAAGCACAGCAATATATCCAACGCCCGCTCCACTGCGCGGACGGTGAGCTTGTTATCCTCCATAACGCTTCCCCCTATACGAACGTAGCGGCCGGGCACATGCCCTCCTCTAATACGTTCAATAGTTTCATTATACGAAACCAAGTTTCTTTTTTAGTATACCTAATCCGGCTGAGCCCGTAAAGACTCCCGGTATAGGCCAACCTTGCTTCCACATAGTCTGGTAAGAGATATCATAATCATGGGAGGCGTGCGGAGAATGAGCGGTAAAAGCTTAAATCCTCTTTATTTGTTGGAAAACATCCGGTTCGCAAAAATACGGGAGCGGGAATATGCCGGCATGATCCGTCAATTGGTTCCCGGGCTGGAAGCGGAATATGCCAGTCTCCTGCAGAATTGGGAGCCGGTATTGGGGCAGACGGAATACAGCGCGTCCCAGTGGGCGGATGCGCTGCTGCATACCCCTGAAGCTGCTGCCATCCCGCAAGCACAGGCAGGCATCAGCCAGCTTATCCGTCTATCCGAGGAGCAGACTGAGGCCTTCATCGGCCAGCTTGCGGCTTTGCAGGCTTATCATCCCGCGGTCCAGTCCAACCCGGCCGCCAGTGGACTGATCCGCCATATAGCCGGGTTATCTCAACCCGGCAGTAACCCGGCAGACGGCACAAGAACGGACCCTGCTGCTATCCAAACGGACACACACCCCCAACCCGAAGCCGCACCGCCGGCAGCACCTGTCCCCATCGGCAAACATACTCTGCCTCCGCTTCCTTATGCCTACAATGCTCTGGAGCCGCACATTGACGAAAAAACCATGCAGATCCACCACGACAAGCATCACCAGTCTTATGTGGACGGGTTGAACAATGCCGAGAACAAGCTGGCTGAAGCCCGCCGTTCGGGGGATTTCAGCCTGGTGAAGCATTGGGAGCGGGAGCTTGCGTTTCATGGGGCGGGCCATTATCTGCACACCTTGTTCTGGACTATTATGGCCCCGAATGCGGGAGGACCGCCTACAGGGTTGGCCGCCGAGCAAATCCGTGCAGATTTCGGCAGCTTCGACGCCTTTAAGAAGCAGTTCAGCGAGGCGGCGGATAAGGTGGAGGGCGGCGGCTGGGCCATTTGGGTATGGAGCCCCCGCAGCCAGCGGACCGAGATTTTGACGGCAGAAAAGCACCAGAATCTCTCCCAATGGGATGCGGTCCCCCTGCTGGCCTTGGACGTGTGGGAGCATGCCTATTACCTTAAGCATCAAAACAAACGCCCCGACTATATCAAGGATTGGTGGAATGTCGTGAATTGGACGCAGGTGAACCAGCGACTTGCAACCGCCCGCAGGCTGGTGTGGCAGCCCTACTAGCTGCCGGCAATCCCCCACATACGAACCCTCAATCGCCTTTTGCGCGGGGAGGGTTCTTTTCCTTGTAAAAGGGAGAGGTTAACGTAAGATGAGTTTTTCAGCCTTTGTGACCCCCATCACAAAGCCACCCCCTCCGGCGGCTTATACTGACCTCATCACCCAATCGACAGGAGGAGAACTTACATGAGTTCCTTTGCAGCTATAATCAATGCCCCTGACTACCCGCCGCGTATCCGCCACCAAGCGATTTTTGAAGCCTTCGACGGCTTGTCCGCAGGTGAAGTAATGCTTCTGGTCAATGATCATGAACCCCGCCCGCTTTATTACCAATTCCAGGCTGAGCGTCCGGGTGATTTCGCTTGGGAATATGTTGAGGAAGGCCCTGAGATTTACCGGGTCGCTATTACCAAGCTGAACTAAGGGAGCTGAACGCCATGTTCTTTTGGAAGTCCAAAAAAACCGAAGAGCTTCCGCAGCTGAACCGGGTTGAGCTGGATGTGCGGGAGGAGCTTCGCAACAAACGGGACCCTTTTGCCATCATTATGAAAACAGTTAAGGATCTGGATAAACAGGATATGCTGGTGCTGCATGCCACACTGAAGCCGGTGCCGCTGCTGGGACTCATGAAGCTGAAGGGGTATGTATCCACCACCGCCAAAGCCGGGCATGAGCACTGGATCACTACTTTTGTCCGCAAGGAATACGCCGCTTTGCTTCAGGGAGAGCAGGATGAGCTTCCCGAAGCTGGAGCACAAGGCCATGGAGAGGAGCATGAAGGATGCCCTGCATCCGCAGCTCCTCAACCAGAGGCCAGTGACGACGGCTCCCCCCGCTCCATCCACCTGGATAACCGGGGGCTGGAGCCGCCTAAGCCGATGATCCGCACCATGGATGCTTTGGAAAAAGCACGGCCAGGCGACACGATTACCATCCATAATGACCGGGTGCCTGCCTTTTTGCTGGAGGAAATCAAGAACCTGGGTTACCCCCATCAGATTGAGCCCCAGCCCGACGGCAGCGCTATCGTCACCATCCATAAACCATAATCCCCACCATCAGGAGGTGCAAGAATCTTGATCCCGACCCCTTCCGCCGCAGGCCCGTCACGGCTTCCCCTCCGGTTTCTCTTAACCGGCATTGCCATGTTTCTTTTGTTCCAAATTGCTTCCATTGCAACCGGAGCCGGTTGGACGGGACTTTCTCCGCGGAATCCGGAGGGATGGTCTGCCGCACACCTGATGCTGTTGGGCTTCGCCGCCATGATCGCCATGGGAGCCGTATACCAATTGATATTCGTTGTCGTCCAACACAGCATTTTCAGCGAGCGGCTGGGAAAATGGCATTACTTCCTTTTCCTCATCGGCCTCTCCGGACTAACGGTAGGCTTCTTCAAAGGAAATGTGACCCTGATTGCCATTTTTGCCACCATCGCTTTTACCGGCATCATTCTGTTCGTCTGGAACATCGCCGCAACACTGCTTACCGTTAAGATGTGGAACCCGGTTACCCTAAGCGCCCTGGCAGCAGTAACCTTTCTCTTTTTCACCGGACTGACAGGTTTGGGCATGGGCTTGAACTTCCGGTTCGCCTTCCTCGGGATGACCCATGACCAATGGCTGGGCGCCCATCTCTGGTTCGGCCTGTTCGGCTGGTTCGGCCTGCTGATCACCGGCTTCAGCTACAAGATGCTGCCCATGTTCTTCCTGTCCCACGGCCATAACGAAAAGCCTGCCCGGGTCACCCTGACACTCTGGAGCGCAGCGGTTGTAACCGGAGCCGTCTCATCTCTGCTGGGATTGTCCAAGTGGATGCAGTGGACTGCACTTGTTCTGCTGACATTGGCCTTGGCCGCCTATTGCCTTCAGATTCAATATATTATCCGTAAAAAGCATAAAAAAACGCCCGGCTTCGGCATTCTGGTCGCCGTCTGGTCCACCTTCCTGCTGACAGGCGCAGCACTTGCTTTTGTGGCATACGCCGTGTGGAATCCAGCCGTTCTTTCCGAGCAATCCATCTATGCCTTCGTGATTTCACTGTATCTGTGGAACTGGCTTGCTCCGGTGATCCTCGGCTACATGTCCAAGATTGTTCCCTTCCTCTGGTGGACACTGAAATACGGGGACAAGGTCGGCAAGGAAAAAACGCCAGTGATGGCGGATCTGGTGAAGGAAAGCCATGTGAAGGTGCTCCTCTCCCTTTGGCTGGCCGCCTCCTTTGCACTGCTTGGCTCCACCGCCGCGGGTTACGGTCTGGCCGTTCAGATCGCTGCAGGTGTATGGTCCGTGCTGTCTCTGGGATATATGGTACTGCTGGCACGGGTGTTTACCAGATAAATCTTTTACCATCTAAATAAGGAGGGTTTACCCATGACACCGAAGGAAACAATAGAGGAAACACTGCGCACCGTTTATGACCCCGAGCTTGGCGTGAATGTGCTGGACCTGGGGCTGATCTATGACCTGAATCAGGATGATGCCGGTGTGGTTCATGTCCAGATGACTCTGACCACCCAAGGCTGCCCCCTGCACGATACCATCGTGGGCGGCGTGCGCAATGCCGTGTCCCGTTTGCCGGGTGTAACGGACGTGAATGTGGATCTGGTCTGGTCACCGGCCTGGACACCTGATAAAATGAAACCGGAAGCGAAACAACAACTCGGTTTCTAGAGGTCCTAAGGAGTGTTCATGTCATATGGAAACGTCTCGCCGCAAATTGGCCGATGTGCCGCTGTTCCGGGGATTGGATGACGCCGAGCTGCGTCTGTTGGATGATCTGTTAATCCCGCGGTTCTTTAAGAAAAAGTCCGTTATCTTTCACGAGGGCAGCGACAGGGAAAGCATCTACGTCATCCAGGAGGGGCTGGTCAAGGCCTTCAAAACGGATGCGGAGGGACATGAGCAAATCGTGAATTTTTTGGGGCCCGGCAGTATGTTCCCCCATACCGGGTTCTTTTTGCTATCTACATATCCCGCTACAACGGAGGCGGTAATGGACACCCGGGTATTGGCTATGCCCCTGACCTCCTTCGAGCAGGTTATTGCCTCTACCCCAGCTATTGCCATCAAGGTGCTGCGGGTAATGAGCCAAACTATTCAAGAGCTGCAAACCAAGCTGCAGGAGCTGACCGGCCAGGATATCCAGGTGCGGCTCACCTCCTTCCTGCTGGGCATGGCAATCAAGCAAGGGACGGAGCATCCGGACGGGAGCATCCGTGTCACGCTGCCGGTGACCCACCAGGAGCTGGCCAACACTATCGGCACCACACGTGAGACCGTCACCCGGCTTTTGGCCCAGCTCAAAAAAGAAGGGCTGCTGGAGGCAGACCGCAAGGGCTTCCTGCTGTCCAATCCGGAGGCGCTGCGGCAGTGGAGCAAACCCGACCGGGATTAGCAGGCAGCTGAGGCTGAGGGAATACGCCATCCAAGAGAATTTATCCGGCTTGTGACGCGAATCACAAAGCCGGATGTCCTGATGGCGTACATTCTTCTTATCAGGCTGCTTCAGGTGCAAGCAGCAACGGGAAGGATGTGCAAAGCATGAAACCCATCATATTGTTTCTTGCCGCGGGATTGCTGCTGATGTCCGTGGGACTGTATACCATTGCAGGAGGCCCCGGATTAGCGGGAGATGAGAACTCAGCCTATCCCCAGCAGGTGGAGCCGGCCCAGGTGAACCAGCCTCCGGTGGAGCCGGTGATCCGCCGCGACGGCAAGGATGTTTATATCGAAATGACCACCCAGGTGACTAATGTGGAAATCTCCAAGGGCGTCACCTACAATGCCTGGACCTTCAACGGCACCGTTCCCGGCCCGGTGCTCCGGGTGAAGCAGGGGGACATGCTCCACCTGACCCTGAAGAACCTGGACCCCTCCTTGGCCCACTCCATGGACTACCATGCAGTGCATGCGGCGCCCAGCTCCAAGTTCGTCGATGTCATGCCGGGGGAAACCGGCAGCTTCTCCTATCCCGCCAATAATCCCGGCGTGTTCATGTACCATTGCGGCACCAAGCCGGTGCTGGCCCACATCGCCAACGGCATGTACGGAACCATCATTGTAGAACCCACAGACGGGTACCCTACCGATAAAGAGATTGACCGCTCCTACACCATTGTACAAAGCGAGTTCTACAAGGAGCATGATTTTGAGGATATGCAGGACGGAGAGCCCTCGTACGTGGTATTCAACGGCAATGACTACGGACTGATGGAAAAGCCCTTCCTGGCCAAAGTAGGGGACAAGGTACGCTTCTACGTCTCCAACTCCGGCCCCAATGAGGTTTCCTCCTTCCACATCGTAGGCACCATGTTCGATACCGTATACCTGGACGGCAACCCGCGGAACATCCAGTACGGCATGCAAACGGTCATGCTCCCTGCCAGCGGCGGAGCTGTAGTGGAGGTAACGGTAACCGAAGAGGGGGATTACCCCATTGTTACCCACCAGTTTAACCACGCCTCCAAAGGCGCTGTTGCCACCCTCCGGGTCACCAAGGACGGCCAGGACAACGGTATGCCCGCCATGGGACATTAATGAAAGTGACTTCTAATAAAGCGAAAAGGCCACACCCGGAGCTTCCGCGGCTTGGCCTTTTTCGGCTTCATCAAGGTTTGGGACTGCCGGACCGGTTGATGATCCGACGGCCGTTAGCAGGCAGCAGCAGTATAGTTTACGTCGCTGCTCCGGGTGGAGCACTTCCTCGTCTTCTACCCGCTAACGGAACTGAGGCGTCCTTACAAGCCAAAATCCGGCTGTTTTCCAACTTAACGGAACTGAGCGGCCGTTAGAAGTCAAAATTGGCAGCAAAGACTGCCTGTATGCCCTCTAAGAACGTGTGAGTTCCGTTAGAAATCGGGACCAGCCTGTTTCCAGCCTCTAAGGGTCGATGAGTTCCGTTAGAATCGCCCGCGTACTGACAACCAACTGCCGTCTCCAACCTAACAGCCTAAGCCATACAGAAACAAGAGAAACCGATCCCGCCAAAGCGGTCCGGTTTCTCTTGTTTCTGTTTCTGATTATGTTTCGCTACTGCACCCGGTGAACTCCTACCGCACCCTTAGCCGATCCGATAATCCGGAAGGGGACAGACGTTTCCTTCACCACTCCGTTGCGGTATGTCAACCGGAAATGCACCTGGTGCAGACCGTCAGGCAATCTGTTATCCACGGAGCCCATTACTGGGTCATACAGCTCCCCTTCGAACAAGGTTACCGTACTCCCGGGGGCCAGCAGGGATTCTACCCGGATGGTATCCCCTCCAATCCCCACCGCCTCCAACCATGCCTCTGCTATGCTGACAGGTGCCGGAGCACTGGTGAGATGGAGCAGAAGCTTCTCGCCTGCATAAAAATCCTTGGGCGCCTGTGCGGTCTCATGTCCGCGCTCCATATGATATTGAAGCCAATCCGGTGTATGGAGGATGTCAGCTTCAATGGTTAATGGCTGCACTGTCACAAACTTCTGCGCCGATGCTTCCTCCAACCCGTCGGAGACCGTCAGGGTTACCGTATACTGTCCTGGCTCAATCCAAACTCCTGTCCATTCCGGCAGGGTGCCGGAGCTCTCTTGACCGGAGGGGCTTATGATCCGCCACAGGTAGGTGAGCTCATCGCCGTCCGGGTCGGTGGCAAGGCTGAGCAGTTGTACCGTATCCCCCTCCCAGATCGGTTTAGGAGACCAATCGAAATCTGCAACAGGAGGCCGGTTCAGAATGAAATACTTAGGGGCACTAGTCACAGTATCGTATCCATCCGACACCGTCACCACCGCATAATAGGTGATGCCACCTACCAGCACACCTGGAGCCACATCAAAGCCGGCTGCTGTGCCTGCTCCCGATCCTTGAATCTTAAGCTGGTTAGTTCCGGAATCATAGATCCGGAAATGCCACGTTTGCTGCGGATCGCCGTCTTGGTCAGCATAGCTCCATTCCGCCCGGAACGGAGGAATATTGACGCTGGGATGGTCCACATCCGGGCCGCTTGGTGTGGTGAGTTCTACTGTAGGCAGCCGGTTTATGACTTGGAGTACCTGGGACACCTCAGCTACTGCGCCCTTATTGTCCTCCACCCGCTGCCGGATGGTATAGCTGCCTAATGTGCTGTATGTGCGGCTCCAGTCTGCTGCTGTTGTCCAATGCTGCTCCACCCCATCCGGGCCGGTAATCCAATAGTCATGCTTCACGATTATCCCATCCGGATCACTGGCTGTACTGACGATCCCCACCGACTCACCCCGGTATGCCGGATTAGGGGTGATGGTAAAGCCCGGCACAGGCGGCTTGTTATCATCTACGCTGACCAGGAGCTGCGCGATGTTGCTGCTGTCTCCCACCGGGTCTATCACCCAATGCTCCAGCTTGTAGGTGCCGCCTTGGTTGAAGGTAAGACTCAGCGTGGAGCTGCCGCTGTAATCCGATTCCGTTCCGTCCGGCGCTGTCACCCTCCAGTAGTAGCTCAGGTTCCACCTGTCCTCACTGTCCTGGTCATTGCCGCCGCTTTGGTAGCTGTGGGTTTGGCGGATCAACACCTCCCGGGGGCCGGTTATGTCCGTTGTCGGGATATGGTTCAGCACCGTTAACGGTTTGGTCTTGGTCCCCGTTTCTCCCTTGCTGTCGGTGGCCTCCAGGGTGATAAACCAATTGGGCGATACGGCATCCTTGCCCAAGCCTCTGTCGATGATTCGGAATTGCGGATGCACCGCACTGGACAGCCAACTGGTGTACGGGGGCTTCATGATGCTCCAATTGAAGGTCATGGGATCGCCGTCCGGATCAACACTTTTATTGATCAATTGATTCAGGTCGTCCCGGTATACCTCCCGGGGAGATTCGAAGTCCACCACCGGTACTTTATTTTGCGGCAAGATAATGGTGGCTGTGATCTGCTGATCATACCAATCACTCCAGGCTCCATACTCGTCCATAACCGCTTCACTTACCGTGTAGACCCCGGATTCTGTGGGCCGCGTCATCTTCCCCTCCAGCTCCAAGCCGCTGGGTGTGATGTACTTGTACTTCCGGGCGTAGATCCCCCGGTTGGTGGCATACACCGGCGATTCCGTGGAATAGTTCCAGGTGGACAGCCAGCGGTCAGGGTCATAGCTTTGCTCGTTCCACCCTACTGTACCATCCCCGTTCAGCCACAAGGTAAAGAGTGCTACGGGCCTGCGGTGGACGATAATATTCCGGCTGTACCGGTTGCTCTCCGCCCGGTATCCGCCAAAGGTTTCACTGGGGAACGGGAACCAGGGATGCGGATCGTCCTTCAGCCAGTGGGTTACCCGCCAAACCCCAACCCGGTCCAACGAAGGAAGCGAACCGTGCAGCGTCGCTCCATTCATAGAGGACCACCCGGTTTTGCCGTCTCCGGCATCCAGGAACTTCCACGGATTGGTTTGCTCGAACTGCCACCAGGTCAAGTCGATGGGATGCGGATCATTCTCTGTATCCTCAAAGGTGAGAGCATACTGGATCGTCTGATCCACAATCACCGTATCCTTGGTCAAGGAGCTGCCGGAGGCTGCAGATAGATCCTGATAGGTCATGTCCTTAAAGGAAACGTTGAAGAGGTCTGTGGTTGGCCCAAAGCTTCCCGCCTGAAAGGTACCGTCTGTTACATCGAACAACGGAACCCCGTTCACATACACCGTATGCTTATTGGCATTGGACCGGATCCGGAAGCTGTAATACGTCCCTTTTTCAAAAGCATAATTCTGGGTGTGCAAGATTGTTTTATTGCCGTCTGCAATCTTCACCAGATTCAGCTTGGTCTGATTAAACTCCAGCCGGTACATATTCCTGCGGTCCTGAATTTTGAAGGACATACCAGACATGTTATAGCCGGTATAATTTAGATCTGCATAGCGGTACTTAAAGTTGATGTTAAAGTCCTTCATAGATGGAAGTTCGCTATTCAGCAGTTGGGAATGAGAAGCTAATGGCCGGTTAGCAAACGGAACATTTTTCACCGCAGCTTGATGGGTCGTATATGCTTTCTGATCTTCATCGTTAAACGAGTTTACTGTGGTACCTAAGCCTTGCTTCATGATACCTTCATTGGCTAAATTGTCATAATACATTTCCCGTGGAAACCGGTCCACATTATTGCCGCTTGAGAAGTATTCATAGGTTCGTAGGTCATACACGGTATACCAGTTACTTATCCCCTGGCTATCATGAACTAAATTCGTTCCTGAACTTACGATAAACCCGTCACCCGTTATTCTACCGTTGGTGATGCGGTTATCATACTTGAGTAAATTCAGGTTGTCGTTATAGACATATAAACCGTTTGGAGTGATCAACACAAGTTTCCCCATGTACGTGCTCATTAGGGTTTGGTAAAGGGTGACTCCAGCCGGGAATGGAATGGTGTTGACCTCCGAGCCATCACTGGTGTTCAATACTTGGATAGCATAGCCTGTCAAGTACCAATACCACTCATCATCATGAACATCCTGCTGGTAGATGTAATTCTGGCCAAACACATACACCTTGGATTCATCCAGATTGTACGTAAAATTTCGTGCTTCAAACCTCCTGTCATAATATCCATCTATCGAATCAAAGCTTTTTTTCCAAATTTCCGTTCCGCTCTTTGTCGTTTTTCTTACGGCTCCAAAGCCAACATACGAAATGAGTGTTCCATCTTTACTAGGTCCAGCATCCTGAATCTTCATGATAGTGGGGTTCTCAGCAGTCTCGTTGATTTTAAATTGTGATCCTGGAGTGGAGTTTGGCGGTAACTCACTGCCATTTCCAAGGCCAGAACTGGTATACTTCGCAACGAGGTTATTATTTAAATTACCACTTTTCGGTGGTGGATTATTGTACATATATTGCCTTATCGGCGCTGCTGTGGTTGGGTTGGTAAATAAGGATGATAATTTATACACGCCATAATAGGTTGAATAACCGCCACCACTGTAACCCCAATTGGTAAGTACGATTTCGTCAGCAAAAACATTAATGTCGTAGATATCTGAGCTGTACCATTCCTTCAGCACTGTGTTCGACATATTAAGTATCCGGACGCTCTCGTAGGTGGTGCTTCCACAACTTCCACAATAACTGTCGTATTTCACCACATATCCATTCGTCCCGGGAAAGTAATACGTATAGGTATTGCTGGAACCATCACCATCCGTTTGTGTATAGGCGACCCTTTTTAGTGTTTCACTGGCAGTAGGGTCAGCCGTTCTGTAGCTCGATGAAGATGGATCTATAAGGTATCCGTCTGCCCTTGTTTGTGTGTAATACGGATAAGTTCCAATGGAGCCATCATCATTTACCTTCCAGTTTTTCTTTACCTGCTCGTCAAAAGTGGATGTGGCGCTCCAGTTATCCGGATTTAAGGAAACCGGCACGGTGGGAATGATCTGCGGTTCTTTGACCTCCGAAGCCATTTCAAAGCTGACCCATGGGGAATCATTGACCACTTCAACGTCAAAGTAGTTAGTGGCTTCCTTGCTTAGTGGTGAGTCCTCAACAGCTCGGATACGGTACCGGTATTTTCCTACCAAGTCATACTTGCGGGTAAGATTCCCGGAAGCATCATAGAACAGTTGCGTTTCAGTCTCGTCATCAAAGCTTCCGTTATTATTGGAATCGTATTTGACGAAGAGCTCCACAAGCTTAATGGTGTCACCATCCGGACTGTAGGAAGCATCTTTTATGTTCACATCCACGCCGCGTATGGCCTTGTTCTGCGTTTTGATAAGGGCTATAGGAGGTTCGTCCGGTAAAACCGTCAGTATATGTGTGGCTGTGTTGAGTGATGGCAAACCCGCAGTGTCCCACACCTTCAACGTAATGGTTTCATTGCCGGGCGTGTAATACACCGTTTGCTTATTGGTCCACTCGTCCCGGCTGTGATTAATGGCTCTGCCCTTAACAGGGCTATAGCTGGAGGTGGAATCAAACGGTTGGGCCAATGGTCTTGCTTCTTTTACGGTTGCCGGGCCGCGGATAACGGCTACGGGATTTGGTGGTACCACCGTAACCGAAGCCGTACTGGATCTGCTGTTGCCACAGGCATCACTTTTAGTCGCTGTTATGGAATGACTGCCAAGATCATCATTAGTAAATACCATGCTGTACGGGAAGGAGTAGTATTCCTCATTAATTTCGTTCGGTTGGTAGTTATCGTAATACTTTTTCAACCAGGCACTGGTTTTGATGGCATTTTTCCAATCCCAGCTAATCATTGTTCTCGGATACGATCCCGAAGGTGGAGGTTCATCATCCGGCCTCGGAGCCAATTCCTGAACATCCAAATATTCTCCAACCACGGCCGTTGTAATAGCTTCCCATGCTCCACGGTTTCCGTGATTTACAAAACCCACTTTAAAATCCAGGTTGGGGTTATAGGAGGTGCAGCTGGCAGGACTAATAATCTGGAACGTCTTAGGGCCTGCAGTAGCTGAATTTCCACTGGTAGAAACAACCTTCAAGGAAACCGAAACCGTACCCGTAGTGAGCCATCGTGGAAATGGAGGGAATCCCCCCATCGTCAATACCGTTGTACTTGACTGTGTTTCCGTGTTCCCGTTTTGGCTGATGGTCCATATGTACTCCTTAAGTGAATGTCCAGCACCACTTACAGACGAACCGACAGGACTAGCCCAGTTATATTCACCAAACTCAATAAGCGGCTCCTCAATTTCAAACTTAGCCACAATCTTCTCCACATCCGGCGTGGGTGTGGGGGTTGGGGTGGGAGTTGGAGTACCGGGAGTCGGTGAGGTGCCGAGTGGTTCTTCCCAGTAGGCGATTTCTAAGTTGGGATACTTGTAAACTGTAGCATTAGCAGAAGCTTTAAATGCATATCTCCAACCAACCACTCTACCATCATGATCATCACTTATTACTTGTGGGTCTGTTATGAACTTCCCATTAAAACCATATCTTAATTTATTGTTTGGAAGATCAGTTGATACTATTCCTGCATCATAGACGTCTTCGTTCCATAGATAACCGAACCCAGGATCTACACCGGGCTGAAAAGCATAAGAAGCATCTAATGAAACTGTCTCAAACTTTGAGAGTTCAAAATTTTGCCCATCACCTGAGAGATATCTTGGTAGAGAAACATCCATTTCAACCCTTCCAACATTCCCTGAAACATATGCATTTGGAAACTCGTTCTGGTTAGGCAATGATCTTGTACTACTACCTACTAATTTTTTTGCAGTTGATCCAGGTATTGAGTTTATATTGTCATTCCAAAAAAAGTAACGTTGACCATTTAGATCGTACATCCAAATATTTTCATCAGGATTTGGTGCCCTAAACCAATACCAAATTCCATCCCATGAGGACACAGTATTGGATACCTGTATAGCCTCTCCAGCAACATCAAGGTAATTAATGGACCCTAATAAATAATTATTTCCCCCTAAATTTGAAAGTGTACGATATTCAACTTTATTAACTTTATTTCTAAGCACAACTTTACTAATTTGTTGACCTGTAGATGGTGTAATAGAAATGTTGGAATAGTTATGAGTACCATTAGCAGAATAAGTATAATAGCTACCAGTAAGTACCTCATTTTGAATTGAAATGTCCCCAAGTATTTTTTCAGCTGCTGCTATCTCTGCGGGAGGCATTAAAAGATAGCCAGTGATCAATATTACAATTAGTGCAAAAGTACCCCACAGCTTAAATCTAATTCTTGATTTCCATTTTTGTATCAAAAATATCATATCCTTGTTTTTTACATCCTGGAATCATGCAATTTGTATTTTCCAATGGTTTCTGGATACTGACCAAAGCTACTAAAATGTGCAAAATTAATTGTGAAGTACTCTAAATCTGCCCCAGCAAGATGCTTTCCGGGCAACTTTGGTAAAACATAGCCCCTTTTTCTTGTTTCAATAGTATTATCTTTGAAAGAGGTGCTATCCGAGGTAATAACTTTATTATTTTCGAAAAATACGAGAGAGGCATTTTTCGCGATTCTCCCCTCTGAATTATGTAAAGTTTC
>JAQSYT010000257.1 GCA_029256065.1 Paenibacillaceae bacterium | reverse complement strand
GGGGAACCGCATTGCGGAACCCATCCTCGGAGAACAATACGATGTATGTCCCTCTGCTCAGAATAGTGGAGGTTCCTTCCATAAATCCGGCAACGGTTACCTGCAAAGGCCCGATTTCCGGGCGCTCCAGCGTGAGGATATCCCCCACTTGCGCATTCATGCTGAACTTTGCATTTTCACTCAAGGCCACCTCATGGGCCCGAAGGGGATAGGCCCCCTCAACAATCCTGCTAGGAAGCATTTCCTCAAAGGTTTCCCTGTCCACACCGCCTAGCTGCACGGTTTTCCCCGCTACGGTAAAACTTTGCTTCGTGTCCAGATACGCATAATTTCCCGCCGAGGTAACCTCCGGGCGGGCCCTTATCATGCCTGCTTCCTCTTCCCCCGCTCCGGAGATCATCACATGCCAGCTGCCGGTGGTTTTGATAACCTGCAGCCTCTGGCTCCGGATTGCCATATCCGCCATTCCGAATACTGCCGTAACCAGAAACACCGCCAGCACGATACAGGTAAGAGTCATCCGGTTCTGCTTTTGGTGGACTTTAGCAAAAATCGGAATCAGGTCCAGGTAGCTCTTCATTCCCGTACTCCCCCCAGATCGGCAAGCACACCGTCTGACACCCGGAACACACGGTCCACCGAGGAGGTCAGGTTCACATTATGGGTGATCATCAGAATCGTCTGCTGGTAGCGCCGGGAGGCTTGGACCAGCAGGTCGAGGACATCCCGGCTGTTGCCGGTATCCAGATTGCCGGTAGGCTCATCGGCCAGAATCAGCATGGGCTTGGCAATCAGCGCCCGGCCGATGGCTGTTCGCTGCTGCTGGCCCCCGGACAGCTCACTTGGCAGATGGCGCCGCCTGTCTGAGAGGCCAAGCAGCTCCAGCAGCTCATCAACAGCCCGCTGATCCGGCTTGCGGTAATCCAACAGCAGGGGGAAAATAATATTCTGCTCCACTGTCAATTCAGGCACCAATTGAAAGGACTGAAAAATAAACCCGATATTTTGACGCCGGAACACGGTACGCTTGGATTCCTTCATGGAAAAAAGGTCGCATCCGTCCAAAATCACCTGTCCCGAGGTGGGATTGTCCAATCCCCCGATGCAATTCAGCAGGGTGCTTTTCCCTGAACCGGATTCCCCCACCACCGCGGCAAACTCTCCTTTTTCCATGTCAAAGGATACATCCCTCAGCGCGTGAATGCCAGCCTCACCCTTGCCATATTGTTTGTTCAGATGCTTCACAGCCAACAGCTTCATCTTTTGCCCCTCCTTTCCTTGAAGGATAACAGACGCAGCTTACAATCCAGTGAACGGAAGCTTACGGATTTGTAAGGAAGCTGATGGTGAAGACTGTTCCCTTTTTCAGGACGCTCTGCACCGACACAATACCGCCCTGGCCCTCAATAATCGCTTTTGCCAATGGCAGTCCCAGACCCAGACCCTGGCTGCTTAGGGAATGGGGACTTCTATAAAACCGCTTGAAAATATGATGGATATCCTCCTGGGCAATGCCCGTTCCCTGATCCTCAACTGTAAGCCTCACCATGCCGGGATACCGTTCCCAGTGAATCTGAATGAGCCCGTCCGCATGGGAATGGTCGATGGCGTTTTGGATGATATTCCCCACTGCTTCCGTTGTCCACTGCATATCACACCAGATCTGCTCTCCGGGCTCCCCGCTGACCTTAATCCGCTTATCCCCCCCAGCCGCCAGAGACACGCAGCCTTCAACCGCCTGGGCTACCACCTCTGAGATATTACGCAGCTTCCTTTCAAAGGCAATGCTACCCGCATCAAGACGTGACATCTTAAGGAGCGCCTGAATCAATTGCTCCATACGCCCGACCGCTGCCGCTGTTTTTACAGAGAATGCGGCAACGGTACTGGGATTACCCGGCTCATCCATAATGATTTCATTGTACATATGAAGGGCGGCAAGAGGAGTTTTCAGCTGATGGGAAATGTCGGAGATGCTTTTTTTCAAGAACTCTTTTGCCTGGTATTGGGCCTCGCCCTTTGCCTGCAGTGCTGTTGCCATATTATTGACGGCGCCGAACAGTTGGTACAGGGTCCCATCGTTCTCCCGGGGAAGACGGACGGAGAAGTCATCCTCGGTAAAGCGGCGGATAATCCGTGATGCATGCGAATACTGCTCTTCTCTTCGCGTAAGATAGAGGCTGCACGCAACCAGAAGCAAGCCGGTGAACAATATAACACCGGCTGCCGTATATACGCCCGTATGGACCGCAAAGCTCCTGACCACAGGTAAAAAGCGGACTCCTGTCTCCTGCGAAAGCCCCAGCTGCCGGAGCAACGCCTCACCCTGGCCGTCATCCGCAGGACCGGCTATAGCCGTGGCGACAACTGCCGGGGATATCCCCTCCCGCAGAAGCGAGCCGGCCACCCTGGTGTTATGCTGCAGCAGCATTTCTCTGGCGGAGCGGGATTGCTCCAGGACCATCGCGCCTGCCGACACAAGCAAAAGTATGGACAGCACCATGACCAATTGGAAAAAAAGGCGGGATTCCCGGTCTCTCCAAAAGCTCATGGGTGCACCTCATTCCATTGATACCCAAAACCGCGGACGGTGGCAAGCCGCCGGGGATGGGACGGGTCGCTCTCCAGCTTTTCCCGAAGACGCCGGATATAAACGGAAAGGGTATTATCATCAACAAAATCCCCCGTTCCGTCCCACAGGCTGTCCAGAATCAGATTCCGGGAAAGCACCCGTCCCGCATTCCGCACCAGAAGGCATAACAGGCGGAACTCCATGCTCGTCAATTCAAGCGGCTTCCCTTCCAAAACACCGCGGCTCCCCAACAACTCGATCCTCAGTCCGCCGGATTCAAGCACCGAGTCGGAGCAGGCCGGCCTGGGCGTCCCCGAACGTCGGAGCAGCGCCCGTATTCGGGAGCAGAGCTCCCCCAGCTTAAAGGGTTTGGTGATGTAATCATCCCCACCCATGTCCAAACCCCGGATCACATTCACTTCCTCATCGGATGCAGTCAGGAAAATAATCGGAACTGCATTTCCCTGCTGCCGCACCCGTTCGCATATTGCAAAACCTGAGCCGTCAGGCAAAGCAACGTCGAGCAGCAATAAATCGTATGTATGGCCTGACAGCAGCTCCACAGCCTCAGCAACTGTACGCGCCGATATCACGCGAAAGCCGTTTTTGGCCAGGGCGTATTCCAACCCGTCTATCAGGCTTGCATCATCTTCCAAAAGTAGAATGATAGGGTCCATAACCGTCTCCCAATTTTTCTTCATAATAAAAGAAGCATACACCATCTTCCCGGATTCGGGAATCGGTGTATGCTTTGGTTATGTGGTAAATGTCTTACCGGTTGGCGAAATCTCCCTCACGGTTGGAGCCGGAGGAGCCCTGCGGACGGTCGCCTTGTCTTCCGCCGCTGCGGTTGCCGCCGTTATAATACCCGCTGCCGGTGCCGGGACGGCGTCCTTGGGAACGGATATCCCCGCCTTGACGGCGCTTCACGCGGATCGGATCCTCTGGTGTCAGCTCAATCGGGACTTCCTTGCGTTCTCCGGCCATCAGCTTCAACGCGGAGCTAAGGAGAGCAACGGAATCATATTGCTCCAGCAGTTGGATTGCCACTGCCTTGAATTCATGGGTATCGCCGTTTTCCACAACCTCCAGCACCTGCTGGGCCAGAATCCGCTGCTTGCCTTCCATAGCCTCGGCAATGGTGGGCAGCTGGCGCTTGGTGATGCGGTGACGGGTAACGCGTTCGATCAGATGCAGGTGATCGATTTCGCGGGGGGTAACGAAGGTATAGGAGGTACCTTCCTTGCCTGCGCGGCCGGTACGGCCGATACGGTGAACGTAGCTCTCCGGGTCCTGCGGCAGGTCAAAGTTAATAACGTGGGTTACGCCGGACACGTCCAGACCCCGTGCAGCCACATCGGTAGCAACCAGGATGTCAATGCTGCCGTCACGGAACTTGCGCATGACGTTATCCCGTTGGTTCTGGGACAGGTCGCCGTGCAGCCCTTCCGCGGTATAGCCGCGCTTCTGGAGAGCCTCGGAGAGCTCATCCACCCGGCGTTTGGTGCGGCCGAAGATTATTGCCAGCTCGGGAGCTTCCATATCGATCAAGCGGCACAATGCGTCGAACTTGGCCTTCTCCTGAACCTCGATATAGCTTTGTTGGATCAGAGGTGCGCTGACTTGCTTCGGAATGACGGATACATGCTCCGGATTTTTGAGGAATTGCTGTGCCAGCTTCTGGATGTTGGGCGGCATGGTAGCGGAGAACAGCATGGTATGGCGGGTTTCCGGAACCAGCGACAGGATGCTTTGGATATCCTCCATAAAGCCCATGTCCAGCATTTCATCAGCTTCGTCCAGAATGACGGTTTGAACGTCATCCAGCTTGATGGTCTTGCGGTTGATATGGTCCAACAGACGGCCTGGTGTGCCGATGATGATCTGCGGGCGCTTCTTCAATGCGCGGATCTGCTTTACGATGTCTTGACCGCCATAGATCGGCAAGGAGCGGATGCCCTTGAACCGGCCAAGCTTGCTGATCTCTTCCGCAACCTGGATGGCCAATTCGCGGGTCGGACACATAATAAGAGCAACGATGCGGTCTTCGGTGACCTCGATCTTGTGGATCAGCGGCAGGCCGAAAGCGGCGGTTTTACCGGTACCGGTTTGCGCCTGGCCGATCAGATCGCGTCCTTCCATTGCCAGAGGGATGGCCTTTTCCTGAATCGGAGTGGCTTCCTCAAAGCCCATTTCCGTTACAGCGCGGACAATTTTTGGCTCCAAGCCAAATTCATTAAATGTTTTCAATACGTTCAATCTCCTTTTTCGCGTGCTGCTTCAACGCTTTGGTTCGTTCAAAGCTCACGTCCTGATGATTTACCCTTAAGCGCGACTAGGTATAATAATGAAGCAACGGTTTCGATCATGCTTCTCAGGGAAACGGCCCCTCAAAGCATCGCATGCAATCTATGCCGCGGATACACGGGAAGTATTCCCCCATCCAGGCAGATATATATGGACTGTTGTCGATGTTGCGCCATTTGGTACGGCACATCCTGGAAACCAAGGAAAATACAGCCGAACTTAAGAATATCTCTAATATTGTAGCATATGTCTGTTCCACTTCGCCACTTTTATGAAAGTCCTCACAGATTATTTTCAAAGTCCAAATAACCAGGCAAGTATTTATCCCCGTTTGCGAAACCGGCCCCCCTTTGCCGCGTATAAGGGAGCAACGGTATCAAACGATATAAGATGAGGAGCGCTGACCTTCCATGTCCATATTTAAACGGATTGGTTCCATTATGCGTAGCAATAAAGAGATCCCTGCAGCCCCAAACCGGAACCCGTACGAGGATTCGCAGATCGGTGATATTGTCAATGTTGACCTGGAGCAGTATGTCATCACCGGCAAGGTCATTTACTTCGACCGCGGATATACGCCCCACCGCTTCGCCTACTACCTCCAGAGCGGACGCAACATGTCCTGTCTGCTGGTGGAGAAGGGCCGAAGCTATGAGTGCTTCCTTTGTGATTTCCTTGAAGGGTCTCTAAGTGACCCCCAAGACGTACCCAACCGTCTGGATATCGACGGCGATTCCGAGTTCCAGCTGGACCACCAGCGCACGGACTTGACCCGGGTGGAGGGCAATACGGACTTCCGCAACGGCGACGACCTGATGTTCTGGCGGTATTACGGCATCAGCAGCAACCCGGACGACTACTTTTTCCTGCAATGGCAGGATGGGCGCTTTATCGCAATGCGCGGTGAACAGATGTCCGCAGCCCAAATCAAATTCATGAGCAGCCGTTAATGATACCACGATCCGGCTGTGCGGGCAAGCCCCTCAGTTCCAGGCATGCCGGATTTTTTTCCATCTATTTTGCGTATGCCTCCCTAATCCACTATACTGGCAGTAGCAAGATGCAGATTTGAGGGGGCATTCGCATTTGATACGGGGTTTTTGGTTTAAGAATATTTCGGATGTATTGGTTTCAATAGCCGGAGCGGCTTTAGTGGCTGCCGGCTTCAACTTGTTTCTCATTCCCCACGGGCTGTTAAGCGGCGGTATTTCGGGAATAGCCATGATCATCGGCTATGTCACCTCCTGGAACATCAGCCTGCTGTACCTCCTGTTCAATCTTCCTGTTATTTTATGGGGCATGATGGTATTGGGGAAACGCTTCATTACCCTTAGCGTTGTCAGCGTAGTTTTCACCGTTTGGTTCATGCAGCTTGTACCTGAGCTGTCAGTCACCCAGGATCCGATTATAGCCGCTATTTTCGGCGGGGTTGTGGTTGCGGCAGGCACCGGGATTTGTTTACGCATCGGCGGCTCTACCGGCGGCTTCGACATCGTGGGCTCTATTATTACCATGAAGAGCGACTTTCCGCTGGGCATGCTGCTTTTTGCTCTGAACGGCTTTGTCATAATCGCTTTGGCCTATGTGCAGGGAGAATGGACCTCCGCCCTGCGGTCTATGCTGTGTATTTACATAACCGGCAAGGTTGTAGACACTATACACATCCGCCACGTAAAGGTCACACTGTTTATTATCACCAAAAACAAGGATGCCCTTCTGGAGAAAATGCTCCTGCATCCCCGCGGCGTGACATTGCTCAAGGTGGAAGGCGCTTATTCCCATCATGAAAGCGACATGCTGATGACTGTCACCACCCGCTACGAGTTGGGTGAGCTGCGCAAGCTGATCCGGGAGACGGACCCCAAGGCTTTTGTCAATATCGTGGAGACTGCTGGAGTTTTGGGCCAATTCCGGCGTGGCAAGGATATATAAAACAGCTGTACAATCTTGACTGTTATGATATAATGGGTTGTAATTTCATATCTATTCTGGTGTTACGAGAATGATCGTGCAGCTTCTATTCCTATCGCAATCACAACGATAAGGGAGGATGATTCACGTGGAAACCGTCAAATTATCCAGGATCGTAATGAAATTAACGCCCGAGCTTCAATCCTTTCTCAAACCGGGTGAGCTCGATTCCGAGATCGTTCTGATGAACGGATTCGACGCGCTTTTGGAAGAGGACGCAATCGAAATTATCCAGTTCAGCATATCCGAGCACCAAAAGAACACCTATCTCCAATAAGTTCTTACAAAGCCCCGTGCTCTTGGGGGCTTTTGTTGTTGTCTAAATTCAGCAGCAACCGTCAGATTTCCACAAATTCCGTCCATTTGCCCTGTACGGCTTTTTCCTTCTTGGCTTATAATAAAAAAGTCCCCAAAAGTTATATGATACAGAAAAGACACAGGGAGAGGGTTCAAATGGAATTGCTGATTGCCGCCATGCTGATGCTGTGGGGGAATGTGACAGATGGAAACCCGCAGGTCACACTGGACCAGATTGCCCAGATAGCGGAGCTTCCTCCTGCAGCCATCGTGATGCAGCCCGATGGGACCAAAACCGTCGACCCGCTGGTTCCCGCAGGCAAGGCTGATCCGCAGGCCGGGGCTGCCCCGGTGGTTAAAGGCGTTTATGCCACTGCCCACAGCGCGGGTGGAGCCCGGCTGGAGACACTTCTGAAGCTATTGGATGAAACGGAGCTTAATGCGCTGGTTATTGATC
>JAQSYT010000256.1 GCA_029256065.1 Paenibacillaceae bacterium | reverse complement strand
TGTGAACGAAACGCTGCTGGACCCGGCCAATTCCTTCAAGCAGGCATTCCGGAGCGTATGGGAGGACTTTTCCGGGAGGCTCTCCCGGGACGGGGATACGGCGGACTGGCAGGACATCTGGACCAGCTTTCAGGCGGAGCAAAAAGCGCTGCGTCCTCCCGGAAGCAGGCGGGATTTCTGGAGCGAGCAGGTGAAGCGCAATCCGGCGGCATTGGCTGCGGCCCTGAAAAAGCATGGCTTCCGTCTGGGGGATACAGCCCTGGAGGGATTTTTCGGGAAGGTGGCGGAGGCCCAGGAACGGTCTCCCGTTTTGTTTCCCGGCGCAGCTAAAGCTTTGTCCGCGTTGTCCCAGAAATACCGGTTGGGCATTATCTCCAACGGGATCCAAACCAAACAGACCGCACGTCTCCGGGCAGCCGGTCAGCTTCCCCCCATACGGGAGGATTGTATGTTTTTCTCCGGGGCCTTGGGCTGCCGCAAGCCTGATCCTGTCATCTTCCGCCATGCGTTGGATCGGATGGGCGTCCGGCCCAATCAGGCGGTGATGATCGGCAATTCCTGGACCAAGGATGTGCTGGGTGCCGTGCATGTCCATATGAATGCCGTCTGGTTCCGGTCCGGACGCAAGCAGAAGCACTTCCGCCGCAAGGTAGGCAACATGAGAATCGATGTGGTGGAAAATATGGAGGAGCTGCTGGCCTTATTCGAGCTGTAACCATGCTGTGCCCGGGTTACAGATAGGCCTTCACGTACAGGCTCCCGGTTGTGGACTTGGCCTTTTTCTTCAAAGCCGCCGCCGTTTCGGAAATATGGTCCAAGGTGATCCGTTCCCTGAATTCGCATATCAAGAGAGACAGGGACAAATGCAAGCCGCCTCCCTCCACAGGTCGGTTGTTCCGGTCCGTTACCGTCCCCCACTCCTCTGCATCCTCCATAAGCAGCTCCACGCCCAGCCTGAAGCGGCGGATGATTTCCTCGCACAGCTGCTCCGGCTCCCTGGTTTGCGACATGACGATAAAATCATCCCCGCCGATATGCCCGACAAAATCCCGGGGATGACCGCAAGCGGAGACAGACTGCTGCAGCACATCCGCCGTCAGCTGGATCATCTCGTCCCCTTTTTGAAATCCGAAGCGGTCATTATACCACTTGAAGTGATCCAGGTCTGCGTATACCACGACAAATTTCTCAGTGTTTAGAATCCACCGGTTCAATTCCCGGCTGATCTGCGTATTGCCCGGAAGGCCTGTCAGCGGGTTAGCCACCCGGGCGTTCTCCATACGCTCATTCGTGATGCTTTCCAGAATGGAGCGGATGGATGCCACGCCAAGAAGCTTCTCCCCCGTGGTGATAATCACCAAATCATACAGACGCTTCATCTCCCGGGCCATGGCCATTTGGGAGGCCGATTCAACCGGCAGCATTTCGTCCACAATCAGCGCTGCCCTGTCCATCAGCTGGTTGATCGGCCTGCTCCAATAAAGAGAGACCCCATACCTTCCGGCAAGCTGCTGGAAAAGCCGTTCCCGCATGACCAGACCAACAGGCTTTCCCCTGTCCAAAATAACGGTTCCCTGCACATGCTCATTGTGGTTGAAATAATCGGCAATAACGGAAATCGGCGTGTCACCCTCGTAACTGCTTGCGGATGAGGCCAAGGACCCGATCTGCATCACCCGGTCCTGTCCCTGTATATAGCTGATCCGCTTCACCTTGGACACAATTTCCTCCGGAAGCTCTGCCTGTCCCGGCCGCGGATAACCCAAGAGATACCCTTGCCCGTAGTGAACACCCAGCTGGCGCAGCTTCTGCAGCTCCTCCCAGCACTCAATACCCTCGGCAATAATCCGGATGCTCATCTTTCTGGCGAAGGAAACGAAAATTTCCAGCAGCGTTTCCTTCATCTTGTCCAGATGAATGTTCTCGATTAACGACCTGTCTACCTTAATAAAATCCGGCTTCAGCTCGGCAATGGCCTGCAAGGAGGAGTACCCTGCTCCTGCATCATCGATGGCAATCTGATAGCCCTGGTTGCGGTAATGCTGGAGCAGCAGCTTCGCTGTGGCAAAATCCTCGATGGAGCTGCGCTCCGTCAGCTCCAGCACTACATTGCGGGGCTGGATACCGCAGCGCCGGAGAATCTCTAACGTAGCCCCGGGGGCAAATTGCGGGTCATGGATCACCTGAGCGGGGATGTTGATGAATACCCGCTGATCCTTGCCCAGCCCGCTGCAGCCCTCGATGGCCTTCTCACGGGCCAGCCTATCCAGCGCATACAGCTCGCCGCGGGCTTCCGCAAAGCCGAAAAGCTCCAGCGGAGAATAAAACACACTCTCCTCGGGCCCCCGGGTTAAGGCTTCATACCCCAATACGGCGGCGTCCTGCAGCGAAACAATCGGCTGGTACACAGACCGGATATTGCGTGTGGCCAGAATCGTGCGGAACGCCTCGTCCTTCTCCTGGTCGAACGGGGCGGGGATAGCGGTGTGCATATTCCGCATGGACCTCTTGAAGGCGGATACCAGACGGGCCTCCCCTGACTGTGCTTCACCGGGAGCAATCAGGGAGCAGCCTGTATAAAGCGGATATCCCCGTTCATTCTGACCGGCATGAAAAGCTGCTGTCAGCCGGGCATTCACATCCTCCGTCAGCCGTTTGAGGCGGTATCCGGCAGAAGCAGGCTCCTGCTCCTCCAGCTCGGCATAAATCAGCCAATCATCGCCGATTCTGCGGAACTGGCGGATTTCCGCCCATTCTCCCTGCAAGCCGCGGAGCACCTCTCCCGCTTCCTTAATCATACGGCCGCATTTCTCGGGACCCAGAATCCGCGCCAGTCCCGCATATTCCACTACATCCACGTAGATCAGGCCCGCAAGCTTTTTGCTGTCTTGCTTGAATATGTCACCTGACCATTCTCTAATCTTCTTCAGCTCCATCATGCCGTTTCCCCCGATTATCGAGGATAAACGCCTACCGGCGCCTATAGGGCCGGGCGTTTGTCAAGAAGTCGAACCGCTTCCCCGATAGTTTCTTTCTGAGACTTGTAAAAAAAACCTTTTCCCAACCATCGTAACATCGAAAGATGTCGGATGGATTAGAAAAAGGTCAAATTCATGTAAATATTGCTATTTATTCAGATCCTTGCGTTTGCCGGTAACCATGAAAATAACGCCTTCGCCGATATTCGTGGCATGGTCCGCCACCCGCTCCAGATAATGGGCGGCCATCATCAGCTGCATCAGCTGCTTATTACGGACAGTATCATTGCTCATCATGGGCATCACTTCATTCAGCACAGTGCTGTAGATTCTGTCTACCTCGTCGTCCAGCTCGGCCATGTACGCCGCACGGTTGACATTGCCTTCGGTGTAAGCCAGAAGACTTTCCTGCAGCATCTTGATGCACAGGTCGGCCATTCTGGGCAAATCCACAATGGGCTTGATCAGCTCTTCCCCTGTCAGACGCCGGGTAATCTTGGCGATATCCACCGCATGGTCAGCAATCCGCTCCAAATCCACCGCAAGCTTGCCGGCCATGGTAATAATCCGCAGATCACCGGCCATGGGCTGCTGCAGGGCAACCAGGCGCAGGCAGCGGTCCTCCACATCAAGCATCATTTGATCCAGGGCATCATCCTCATCAATGATGCTTTGAGCCAGGGTGCCATCCAAATTTTTCAAGGAATCTACTGCTCTGTAAATTTGCCTTTCAACTGTCGTTCCCATATGCATGAGAAGATTTTGCATATCTTTTAAGGACTGATGATAATTCGTTCTGGTATCCACCCTGGGTACACCCCTTTTTATGATCAATGTAGTTGTTATCCGAACCGTCCTGTGATGTAATCCTCGGTGCGTTGATCCCGGGGCGTTGTGAATATGGTATCCGTGTTATCCGTTTCAACCATATAGCCGTTCAGGAAAAACGATGTGAAATCAGAAATCCGTGCTGCCTGCTGCATGTTATGGGTAACGATGATGATGGTGTACCATTCCTTCAAGGTTTGGGACAGCTCCTCCACCTTCAGAGTGGAGATCGGGTCTAGTGCAGAGGTGGGCTCATCCATCAGCAGCACATCCGGCTCAACGGCCAGAAGTCTTGCGATGCATAAACGCTGCTGCTGTCCGCCGGACAGTCCCAATGCGGATTTGTTCAAACGGTCATGCACTTCATCCCACAGTGCAGCCTGCTTCAGGCTCTTCTCCACAATGCCGTCCAGGATGCTCTTCTTCTTGATGCCGTGAACCCGGGGGCCGTAGGCAATGTTGTCATAAATGCTCATCGGAAACGGATTGGGCCGTTGGAACACCATGCCCACCTTCTTGCGCAGGCTGACCACATCCGTGCCGGTGCTGTTGATGTTTACACCTTCCACGTTTACATCTCCGGTAATGCGCACATTGTCGATCAGATCATTCATCCGGTTCAGTGTCCGGAGGAAGGTGGATTTGCCGCAGCCGGAAGGACCGATAAGGGCGTGGATTGTATTTTTTTTGATATCCAGATTGATATCATGAAGGGCGTGATTGTCGCCGTAGAAAAGATTCAAATTGCGTACTGATATTTTAGGCTCCATGGACGGTTACTTCCCTCCGTTGAATTTTTTGGACAGAATCCGGCTGGGAACTGCGATCAGCAGGTTGAAGAGCAGGACTACCAGCACCAGCAGTGCTCCACTGCCTTGGGCAATTTCCTTGGCATCCGGAACCAGGGACGAGGCCTGCACATACCACAGATGGACCGAGAGAGTTTCGCCCATAGCCGACCAATTGAAATCGGGGAAATGCCGGGAAACGGAAACGCCTGAGGTATAAATCAGGATAGCCGACTCACCCAGCGCCCGGCCTGATACCAGGGTAATGCCTGTAATCAGGGTGGGCAATGCCGCGGGCAGCATAACCTTGCGGATCGCCTGCCAACGGGTGGACCCCAGTGCCAAGGAAGCTTCCCAATATGAATCCGGGACTGCGCGCAGCGCCTCCTCCGTGTTACGGACCAGAACAGGCAGATTTAAGAGAGCCAAGCTCAAGGCACCTGCAATAATGGAAAATTTCATGCCCATCCAGTTTACAAACACCAGGTAGCCGAACAGACCGAATACAATGGACGGAACGGAGGACAATGCCTCCACCGAAATCCGGATCAGGTTGGTAAAACGGTTTTTCTTGGCGTAAATGGCCAGGTAAATACCTGCTCCGAAGCCAATAGGCAGAGATACCGCCATGGACAGGAACAGGATGTAGAAGGAGTTGAACAGCATTGGGCCTACGCCTCCGCCTGCTCTTACCTCGCTGGGTTTGCCGAAAATAAAGCTGGGAGTCAGATGCTTCAGGCCGGGACCAAGAATCTTAAACAGAAACCAGCCGAGAATCACAATAATCAGAAAGCCGATTCCCCAGAGAAGAACGGTAGCAGCCTTGTCAAATAATTTGTTTCTTTGCGCCACTTTGGATGGGGTCGTCATCATTTGACTTCACTCCTTTTGGCCAGAACGCGGATGCCGATAATCAGTGCAAGGGAGATTAACAGCAGCATCAGCGCCATCAGGTACAACGAATTGTTCCAGGCCGTCCCGTAAAAGGTGGAGGGCATGTCCTTAACAATGGCCGTGGTTAAAACAGTCGTGGAATCCAACAGGGATTTAGGCATCTGCGGAGAGTTCCCGATCACCATGAACACGGCCATGGTTTCTCCGATGGCGCGGCCCATTCCCAGAATAATAGCTGTAATGATACCGGGGCGGGATGCAGGCAGCAGCACCTTCCAGATGGTTTGCCAGCGGGTTGCACCCAGGGCAAGAGACGCTTCCTCCAGCCGCACAGGCAAGGAGCGGACAGCGTCCTCGGATATGGACAAGATGGTGGGCATAATCATAACGGCCAGAATGATTGCCGCAGGCAGAATGCCGTAGCCTACCGTACTCGGGAAAAGCTTATGCAAGAACGGCACAATCACGGTCATGCCGATAAATCCGTACACAACAGAAGGAATCCCCACAAACAGATCCGTTACCGGACGCAGAATTTCCCGCATCCACTGGGGAGCAATCTTAGCCATAAATACGGCACCGCCCAAGGCAATGGGCAAGGAAAGAAGCACCGAAAGCAAGGTCAGCACCATGGTGCTGAAGAAGAACGGGAATGCACCGAACCGGCCTTCGCTAGGTGTCCAATCCATGGAGAAGAAAAAGGAGCTGAACGACACTTCCCGGAAGGTTTGTGTCCCTTGATAGCCTACAAAAAAGATCAGGGTAAAAATAATGACGGACACTACAGTTGCGCTGGTGATAAACACCCATCTCATGACAGCGTCTTCCCCGAGCCGCATTTTTGTCCAGCGTGAAACGGGTCCTGACTCGCGCGCATTCGTAGCCGGAACTTCCTCCGCCGCGATTGACAAATTAAAAACCTCCTTCATAACGCCTCTCTCTACTTGATTCATTCTAATTCACCACTGTTATGGAATCATTAATGAATTGTAAACGCGGTGTAAACATTGCGGCCATTCATGTAAAGCCTGGGTCAAATCTTTCCGGATCATGGAAGACACACCAAAAGGCGGGTTCCGGTTGCTTCCGTCCGCCGCCTTTTGACGTTTTATATGCTCTTCTTCAGACTCCCCGGCCGCGCACTATTGGACGAGCTCAGAGATAAAACGGGCCAATATGGAGGAGACCTCCGCCCTTGTGGACAACCCCCGCGGATCGAAGGCATTACCCTGCTTGCCGTCAATAATTCCGGCGCGCTGGAGAACGCCTACCGATTCCGCGGCCCATGTGCTGATGGAACCGGAATCCGCAAACCCGCCGTCCTCCGCCTTATCCTTCAGGGCGTAACCCTTCACCTTCATGAAATTATGGAGCATCAAGGTCATCTGCTCCCGGGTAACGGATGCATCAGGAGCAAATTGGCTATTGCTTACTCCACTTACGATGCCGTGCTCCGCCGCCCATTCCACAGCTCCCGTGTACCACTGGCCTCCCGCAACATCCCCGAAGCGGGAAGCGGTGTAGCCGGAAACCTCCGCGCCGTCCAGTCTGGCAAGGGCGGTTACGAACATGGCCCTGGTCATGGTTCCGCCGGGTGCAAACGTTCCGTCCTCTACACCCTGGAGGATTTCCCTGGCCGTTATAAAGGTGATCTCCTTCTCAGCCCAATGGCCCGAAATATCGCCGAAGCTCTTCAGGTTGTAGCTGAAGCTGTAATCCCCCGGGGAGCGGATTAGGGTTTGCAGGGCATTATCATTGTAGATACTGAACGGAACAATCACATCCTTGCCGTCTTTCTTCATCACCGCAACCAGCGCGTTCCGGTTTTGCCCCGATTTCACTTCCGCAGGCAATGCCAGGACAAATTTACTTCCGCCTGCACCGGCAATATCGGTTTGGCTCAAGGAAATGCTTCCGTCCGTGTTTTGCTTGGCCTGGATAGTCTTGCCGTTGACGGTGACTTCAACGGAGCCTGGCGCCTGCGGCGCTGCGGCCCCCGGGTTGGCGGGGACGGGGGAATTGACCGGAGCCGGATAGGTGTCCGGTGCGGGATCTTCATCCCTGCTGCTTTCCCCGGCAGTGCGGAACACCTGAATCGGCGTTACGGTGACGCCGCCCTTGCCGTTGGTCACTCTTGCGTACC
>JAQSYT010000255.1 GCA_029256065.1 Paenibacillaceae bacterium | reverse complement strand
CCATGGGATGGACCGGACCAAGTACCGGTTGGATTTAAACCGCGGTCTGTTTCTGCAGACCCAGGATTGCCTGGTTTATTACATCTCCTTGGATGAACTGAAGGAAAACCCTTCCTTTATTCTGTATGCGCTGCGCACCAGTCTGACCCCGTATTTATCGGCGGGCGGCAGTGACAAGCGGATGACGGACAAGGGGTTTTCCCGGATCGAACGGGAACTGATGCGGCTGGCCATCCGCCACAACCGTCTGATCCGTCCGGCACAAGCGGCACGGGAGCTGGAGCTCCATAATATGACCGTCATCAAGTATTGCCGCATGCTGGTAGAAAAGGGCAAACTCCAGCCCATTGCAAAGGGGGAATCCGGACGGGTAGTGTATTACCAGTATGTGGGCTCTTTGCAAAGCTCCGATTTGGTTTAGTTGCTGCATGGGGAGGGGAGGTTGGACCATCACCCGGGGCTGGGATAAGGCGATTGGAGTGGTGGACTCGAAATATCATATATAATTTTTTAAAACTAGCTAAATCCATCATTTGTATATGAAAAAGCGAGTACAATTTGCCTCTAACCGCCTCATGTCAGGTATTATGCTCGAAAAACCAACCATAATGTACTTTTTCGTGGTCAAACGAGAAATTATAATCGAAATTTCATATACGCACGAGGAAAGTGGGATTGAACGGGCGAACTCTCTGGCCGCAAGCCTTGATTTAGTCACTCCCAATCCTCCACGGAAACCTGTTAGCCATTTCCATATTCTTCAATGCATACATTTGCTATATCTGCTACACTAGCTCTGCTGGAACCTGACGAATTTGCAAAGCTTTTGTCGAACCCCAGACATCATACAAAAAGGAGTTTGCGATCTTGAAAAAGCTTCTATTGACCTTTACCGCCTTCGCCCTTTTGTCGGCTGCCTGGATGTCGCCCGCTATGGCCGGATTCTCCGATGTGGACGCCAACC
The DNA here is from genome assembly GCA_029256065.1 of Paenibacillaceae bacterium. Classification (GTDB taxonomy): domain Bacteria; phylum Bacillota; class Bacilli; order Paenibacillales; family NBRC-103111; genus Paenibacillus_AR. Next base: position 6,670 of record JAQSYT010000255.1, on the reverse strand, counting down.
TCCAGTATGCCTGGGCCAAACCCTCCATTGACGAAATGAACCGGAAAGGCATTCTTACCGGATTTCCGGACGGCACCTTTCAGCCTGGCCAGCCGGTGACCAAAGCCCAGTTTACGGTGATGGTGTACCGCCTGTTCCCTTTGCTGCGCAACCCCAAGCCCGAAACCATTCCCGGCGTGCCGGAGAACCACTGGGCCGCCCGGGAATTTGCCGAGCTGTACAGCACCATTTACCCGGAGTACGCGGCCGATGTGCAGAATAACAACACCTACAGCTACCAGCCGGAAAAGCAAATGTCCCGGTGGGATGTGCTGATCGTTCTCGATGCCCTGTTCAGTGGTATGAACAGCCCGGAAGCCGGCACAACGGCCGAAACTGCCAAAGAGCTAAGCCGGATCAAGGATATCCCCCAGCGCCAATTTGCTTCTTATGATGAGTATGAAAAAAGCAATCCCCTCTACTCCTCCCTAGTGCCGGAGCTGCTTCTGGTGAACGACCCCGCCTATGGGCCGGACTGGGCCGGAGATTTTGATTATGTAAAGGCTGAGGCGCTGTTCCGTTTCACGAGGCTTGGCATTATGACCGCGGATGACGCCGGGCTGTTCCGGCCGCAGGCACCGGTTACCCGGGCCGAAATGGTCACCATCCTGAACCGTTTGGCCAAGGCGGCAGGGGAGGATTACGCTTATGTAGAGCCAAAAGAATACATATCCGGGGCGTACCTGACTCCTGGAGCCGCCACAGGCTTCGGTAGCAACCTATTTTATTCGCAGCCCGATGAAACGATTGTGCTGGACGAAGCCCCCTCCTGGGCTAATAACCCCGGAACACGCCTGACGAAGGCCGCCATCAAAATTGAGTCGCGGCAGGTTCTGGACGTATACGTCACAATCAACGGCCAAACCGTCAAATACAGCTACGAGCAGCTGATGAACGGAACGGGCAAAGTTATTTTTGATGTTTCCGGAGCGGATTCGTTCCATGTGAAGGGAGAAGCCCGTTTTCCGGAGCGGCTCACCGAAGATGGGGACAATGAGGTTATGATTTATGTCATGGACCCGCTGTTCCAAGACCCGGAAGAATAGACTTGAAGCTGGAGAGCGCTGTCCGCCGGGAGGTGGGGCGCTCTTCTTTTGTCCCAAGCCGTGACTTATGCCCTGCTCCAATTCATCACATACTCCCGGTGGCCCGTATCTTCGTTCACCATTTCCTCCGATTGCGTAAACCCGTTATTCCGGTAGAAACGGACCGCCTTATCATTATCCGCGTAGACATGCAGACTCAGCCTGGGGTAACGGGCCTTGCAATGCTCCAGCAAACCCTTGCCGATTCCCGAGGATTGGCGGTCAACAGCAACAAAAAGCCCTGCAACAAAACCGCCCTCCACGATTCCGATAAAGCCGCCGATGGCTCCCTCTGTCTCCTCCACCCAAACCTCTGCCTGCGGCAGCAGCTCCCGCACCAGCGGAACGTGGTTTACCCAATAGGAATCCGGGATAAACGGATGCCCCTGCCGGTTCGCCTCCAGCCAAATGTCCATGACCCAGTCCAGATCCGGCGCTTCCATGCTTCTTATCAAATCTCTCTTCCCCCTCTTCGAAATAAACGATTCCTTGTTATTTGCCATCCCATTCCAGATGAAATTGCTCCAAATATTGCTCCATGAACCGGTGCCGTTCTTCCGCAATAGGCTTGGCCGAGGCCGTATTGATGAGCCCCTTCAGCTTGAGCAGCTTCTCAGGGAAATGATTGATGGCTGTGCTTTTTTCCTGGCGGTATTCCTTGGGGCTCATGGAATCACGGGGCGCAATCTGCGGGTCATAGATGGGGTGTCCGATCCAGCCGGCATACAGAAAGGTTCGGGCTATGGCAATAGCCCCGATGGCATCCAGCCGGTCCGCATCTTGGACCACCTTTCCCTCTATCGTCCGCATGGGGGGATTGACTCCCGCATTATACGACACGGTGGAAATGATCTCCATAATGTGCCGCCGCTCCTCATCCTCCATCGGCTGCCGGTCCAACCAGCTGCTTACCTTCTGCAGACCGGCCTCCTTGGATTCATTGAGCTTCTCATCGGCCACATCATGCAGCAGTGCGGCTACAGCACATATAAAAAGATCCGCCCCCTCGCTTTCTGCCAGCCTTCGGGCCATTTGGTCAACCCGGTAGACATGCCACCAATCGTGGCCTGTAGGATCCTGCTCCAACTCCAATTTGGCAAACTGCTCCGCTGCAACCATAATGCTTTGTTGGGCTTCAGTAGGTTTCATAGAATATAACCGCCTTTCTTCTTATTTTATCCAGCAGTGGTTAAAGTGGGAGATACCATAGCTTTTTATTTTACCAAAAATGGACGGACCCTGCAGCCAGCAAAAAAACACGCCGTTATCACTATCGGCGTGTTTTGGTTATGAACGACGACTGCATCTTCAACCAGCTACACGCCGGCTCTTATGTCCACACCCTGGTGTAACGCCCATGGGCGTTTGTGCATATGCTGCCAACGTATGCTAAATAAAGCGTTAGGGGCTGTTACGATGAGTATCCAAAAATCCAAAGGGAAGTCCCAGCCGATTCCCTTAAAAAAACGTTCTCCCCGATATAGTGCGGGCAAGTCGGTTCTGAGCCTGGAAAAACCCGCTATCTCAAGCCTCCCCTCCGGTTCGCAGCTGCCGGGAGACAGCGTGTCGGCCCATCTGTCCGAATACGTGGACCGTGCTTTCCGGATTCCCATCTTCTTAAGTACAACAAACTCCCTGAACAGCCTGCAGCAGCAATTCTTAAACCGCCTTATCCAGGAAATCGAAAACGCCCTTCTGTTTCCCCGCACCCTGCCTGAAAGCGAGCAGTACCCTGAAGCCATCCTGACCAGCGTCCGCCGCCTGGTTATGTCCAGCTACGGTCTGTTGGCCATCAACTTCAGACGCTTCTACGCGCAATTTATAAAGAGCAACGTAGGTCCCGCCCCCACCACCACCCCCTTCTGGGAAGGGTCGGTTTATCTGCAAATCGAACCCTCCATGGCCTTCCAATTCGGCCTTCCCATTCTGCTGGTCCGGGAGAGAGGCACCGATGCGGGTAACGGAATTTGGGCAGGGGGAATTACCCCGCTCAACATCTTCGTAGAGTGGGATTCCGACAACCAGACGGTAGAGGAGTTCTTCAGCAGCGTCCAATGGCGGGAGGTTCTGGCCAACTGGGCAGCAGAGGTGCGGACCAACTATTATTTGCGGACAGAGCCGACCTTCGGGCTCCCTAACTAGAGCCATTTATTTGGCTTTATCCCTTAAGCTTGGCAACCGGATTTCCAGCTCTCCGGCTGTATCCTGCGAACCGTCCTTCTGGAAAATCCCTTCCTGCCATTTATGGTATCCATAGATCAGCAAAGCCTGGAAGATTCCCATTACGAAAACCCAAAAGGGAGTTATATTCACATACTCATAGATGCCCAACGCCACAAACGTCCATCGGATGAGAAAGAACCATTGGAAGGCATTAAACAGAATGTTGACGGTCAGATATAGCCAAAAGCTCCGTGACGTGAAGTAAAAAATCCATAGTTAACCCCACGGGACGATCACATCGGTATGCTTCCACCACGAAAAGATGTAGGCAATTTCAGATGTGATCGTTGCCATTAAAGCGGTAAACACCGTCACGGGCATATACCGCTTGATTGCATCCTTTTTCATAAAAAATAAGGTGAGCCATGGACCAAGGAATGAGCTCCATAAGATGATTTTATTCAACACCGTGACCACTCCTATTCTGGAATAGATTCAAGGTTAATCTTCCCTCCCGATGGAAGTTTATCCAAGAGCGGGCATCTTAATGGACAAGCCTTCCAATTATGGTCTAGCCAATCGATTATCCTCATGTTATGATATGAATGAATATTTTTTTGTTCATTCATTACTTGGAGAAGCTTATACTCTGATAAAAAAGGGAGGCGATGGCTGCCCATGAACACCACTGCTGCCCGCTCCACCCGTTACGGGATGGGAACAGAGATTACCTACTGTGTCTTCGGGGAAAAAGCGGAGGATGCACTCCGGGCTGTGGAAGAGGAAGCCTTGCAGTTGGAGAGCTTATTAAGCTGTTTTGTGCCGGAGAGTGATATCAGCAGAATCAACCGGTCCGCCGGCCTCCGGTCCGAGCGAATAAGCTCAGCCACATTTGAGGTACTGGCTCAAGCAATCGAATTCTCAAGGCATTGCCAAGGATTATTCGATATAACCATCGGGCCTTTGGTCAGCCTGTGGAATTACAAGAACTCCAAAGAAGTTCCAGCTGAGGCAAAAATGAAGCCGCTTCTGCCGCTGGTCGGCTACGAGAATCTGATTTTGGACCCCCGTGCGCAATCGGCAGGCCTCCGCAAAGAAGGACAGTCCCTTGACCTGGGCGGGATCGGCAAAGGGTATGCCAGTGACCGGTTTATGGAGACCTTTAGGAGCTTCGGCATCTCTTCAGCCTTTTGCAATATCGGCGGGGGTGTGGCTGTTTTGGGAAGGAAACCTGATGAGACACCATGGAGCGTGGGAATCCGGCATCCCCGGCAGGAACAGGGCTTAATCGGCGCTGTTGCCGTGGACGGCAAGGCTGTGGTCACCTCCGGCGACTACCAGCGGTACTTTATTGACCGCGGGGGCAAAAGGCGGCACCATATTCTAGACCCGCGCACCGGTTTTCCAGCGGAATCCGGGCTCATAAGCGCAACAGTAGTTGCCGATAACGCCACAGCGGCGGATGCGTTATCCACCATTCTTTTTGTTGCCGGCCTGGAAAAGGGGCTTGAGATTCTTCGGCACTTCCCCGGAGCCGGAGCTGTTCTGGTTGATACGGACGTTCAGGTTTATGTTACGGCAGACCTTGCGGGTTCTTTTCAGACCACGAAGGGCATCACCGCCAGTATCGTTTATGGATCATAAGGAGGACAATTAATATGCAGCGGAAGGGGAAACGCAAATTGCTGATCGCAGGGATTGTGGTAGTGGTGATTGTAGGAGGTTTGGGAGGTGCGCTGCTTTTTACAGAGGGGGAACGCCGGGAAGCACGGAATGTCCCGATTAAAGTCATCAGCTTCAAAAGCCTTCGTGACGGCACCTATACCGGTGGATACCAAGGCGGCAAATACAAGTGGAGAGCCAACAAACTTCAGGTTACTGTGTCCTCCGGAAAAGTGACGGATATTAAGGTTCTGGAGCAAACCGAGAAAAAACCTCCCGAATTCACGGAGGAATTGTTCGGCAGGGTCATCCAAGCCCAGTCCCTGCAGGTGGATACCATCAGCGGCGCAACCCTTACCTCCAAAGCCTTTCTAAAGGGGGTTGAAGGTGCGCTTGAGCAAGCAGGTAAAGGGCCGCTGTAACCTACTTTCCATTGACGGCTGCTATTGAAAGCCATTGAGGCATGGCTGCCAACGGATTTTTACGCCAATCACAGTAGCCTTCCAGCTCCTCTTTAGTTAAAAGCTCTCCCCTATCGGTGTGGTCGTCCACCCAAAATGAACCATCCTCAGCGTACATTTCTTCGATTCGTCTGATGCCAAGGTTGGATGATACTATGGCATTCATGATGTCCTGGATCCGCCATTTATATTGGGGCACTTCCCCAAAGGGGCCCGTTGCATCATACGGTTTTTCCACTGATAGATTGTGTCCGTCATTGATTCCGAAAGGGCGCATAAAGGGATGTATATCAAACATCATGTACGTCCCTTCCTGCTTCAGCACTCTGGCAATATTGGTGTACATGGATGCCAGGTCATGAATCCAGACATGGACGCCGTTGGAGGTATAGACAAGGTCAAATTCCCCGCTCGGGAGCCGGGATAAGGACATGGTATCCTCGCAGACGAACTTAATATCCCACCCATGTTTGCCTGCAATGGTGCGGGCATTTTCGATTTGCTTTTCCGAGATGTCACAGGACGTTACGCTTGCCCCTAGCAAATGAAAGGCAAAAACCGCATGATTATCGCCGCTTGAGGGAACCAGAATTTTCTTTCCCTTCAAATCCGGTATGGCCTCATTAATCATGGCGTATGTCATGGGATGAAATGCGGAAGCAGGAGAGTGTATCACTCTTGTAATGGCCTCATCCGTCCGTTTTTTCAGGTACCACGTGTCAGACCACTCATTCCATTGGTCTTTGACGATATTCTCCTTGCCTGCCATATTAATTACTCCCTCCCTACTCCAATTTCATTATGCAACCTCCTGCAGTAACGGGATAGTGGGAGGATTATTATAACTGAACTCCCCTAGTTCAGAAGACACTTCATAGGCACAAACCGTATTCCGTTTACCTCCTGCTCCGCGGCAGTATCCGCGAAACCCATGCGGTGGTAGGCCTCCACAGCATAAGGTGAGGAATTAACGGTAACCTCCGTACATTCGGTAAAGGGCAGGTAATAGGACAGCACTTCGTTGAACATTGCTTTGGCAAGGCCCTTGCGGTGGAATTGCTTGTCCACAAAAAGCAGGGAAATGTGGCACGGCGGCCTGCTTGCAATAACCCCCACAATCTTATCACTCGTAAAACATCCCTATATCCAAAATTCATTGTTCCCGATCTTTTGCCGCAAGGAACCCGGTTCTATGAAGGACTTAAATTCACGGACTCCCTCCTTGCTGTAATCAGGAGCCTCATATTCCTGGAACACCTC
>JAQSYT010000254.1 GCA_029256065.1 Paenibacillaceae bacterium | reverse complement strand
ATATTAAAGAACTTATATCTTCCTTTTTGGTGCATAAAAAAATCAGTATTCTGGACATTCACGCCTATATCTCGGATATCTCCCGCCATGTTGAGGAGCGGGTGGCTCCTGCCTTTGCGGATGCGGGGCTGCGGCTGGTGAACCTGAATATCGAGTCTATTAATCTGCCGGATAACGATCCTACCACCAAACGCCTGAAGGAAGCCCTCACCAAAAAAGCGGAGATGGAGATTCTCGGCTTCAATTACCAGCAAGCCCGGGCCTTCGATACCCTGGAGCAGGCTGCTAAAAATGAAGGCACCCAGTCCGCATTCATGAATGCGGGTATCGGTCTTGGCTTGGGATCGGGTCTGGGCAATGCAGTGGGCAGCGTTATGCCTCAATTGGGCAGCCAACTGCAGGCAGCCGGCCAGCACCGCGTCTGCCCGCAATGCAAGGATGTGAACCCCGCAGATTTCAACTTCTGCAAGTCCTGCGGCAGCTCCCTGCGGGAGACTGTGCAGCAGCAGGAGCAGATCCTTTGCCAGAGCTGCGGCAAGCCGGTATTGCCCGGTTCGAAATTTTGTGCACATTGCGGCGATCCCTATCATCCCTGCCCGAAGTGCAAGGCGGATAATCTTCCAGATGCGGAGATCTGCGGCAAATGCGGCACCGACCTGGGCAAACCCTGCAAGCAATGCGGGACAACTGTTTCCAAGGATGTGAAGTTCTGTCCGGAATGCGGAACCAGCATGCTTCTAACCTGCGGGCAATGCAAGCATGAGGTAAAGCCCGGGCAAAAATTCTGCTTAGAATGCGGCCATAAGCTGCTGTGAGGGAGGGCATATTCATGAACAAATACCGCCGCTTCGGCAGCCTGGGAATTCCATTATTACTCCTGCTCACCTTGGGGATTACCGCCCTTTTGTTTCTATGGATTGGCTTGCAGGCGTCCTTTTCGGGACATTGGTGGATTTCACTGTGCGGGTTCATCATTGCGGAAGCAGCCATCTTCTTCTATTTAAATAAGGCGGCACAAAACCGCCGCAGGGCACAGCAGGTCCCTACCCTCTTGGCACCCTTCACTTTAATTGTAGGATACGCCGCGCTGCTTTTGGTCTATATGATCTTCTTCTGGGGAATGTTCAAAATCTCGTTTTTGTCCTATCTGCTTCTTCACGGGATCACTACCGCTGTATTGGCCGCGGGATTGGTTCTGCTGAAATTGTACAAGGGTTATGTGGAAGATCAGGATACAACAAGCGGTGGAAACACCTCTGTTTTTGCGCAAATCCAGCAATCACTTCAGGCGCTGCGCATGGAAGCGGCTGCCTGGTCATCTGTAAAGGGAGACCCTGTTCTCCGGCTCCTGGAGCAAGCCTCAGAAAAAGCCCGCTTCAGTGATCCCGTCACCCATGCCTCCCTCATTCCTATTGAGGAAAATCTGCTCTGGCAAATCCGGGAGCTGGAGAAGTGCCTGCAGCTCTGGCGCAAGGGCGATTCCGGCAACGGCGAGCTGGCGCGGCAGCTGCTGGATGATATTATGGGCGGCTTGGCCAAACGCAACAGCCGGTTGTTGGCATTGAAGTAAAGAGGGGATTGGGTTAAGCTTTCTGTGCGGTACCGGACTGCGTCCAATACCGGCCAGGGAAGGCGAAACAAAAAAATGTGAGTATTGTGAAAACACATTAAGCTAGAGGAGGACTGCAATGTCTTCGGTGATTGCGGATGATTATGAAGAAAGACTTGCCATCAGTACGGGAAAAATGGTGCTGATCTGGATGTTTTTGCTTCCGTTATTTCCTTTTTTCATGCTATACCGAATCATAAAGCACCGCCATTACCCGCACAAAAAGATCAGTGACTTAAAGCTAATGGGCGTTGCCTTTCTCATTGGGTTTTTATTTTTATTTATAGTGGCTATTTCATACGAGCCTGACGCAGCAGTCATCATATTTGTTTCAATCATTACTTTTCTACCTTCCATGATTATGTTTGGAGCTGCCAGTAATAAAACCAACAAAATGAATGAACGCTACATTGTTTATCGGGACCTGATCACCCAAAACGGCATTACATCCATAGAAGAAATGGCTCGGCTCACAGGTCAGCGGCCGAAGGTTGTGAGAAATGAGCTGAAGCATATGCTTCACGACAACCTTTTGTCCGGTATTGAAATCTATGACAACCAGATCATGAGACTCGATAATAAGTGGACCGCCCCCTCCCCGGTTCATATCGATCATCCTTCACATCACGGAAATGCTAACCACCCGCCTGTTTCCAAAACCGTGGAATGCCGTGGCTGCGGAGCCAGCACGACCATTATGGAAGGCGAAGTGAAACGCTGTGAATATTGCGACAGCATGGTGAGCTAGTTCAACGATCCATTGGCTATTCACCCCCGTCACCCTATCCAATGCCTGTCCTGTCCCAGACAAGCGCCGTTCCGGACTGACGTTCCGCTATTTGCTCCAAAACACACCTTTCCCAGATTTCGTGGACACAGGATTCCTTATTTGCCCTTTTATCCATAAAAACCGGCTGTTTTGCCTTCCTTAACGGATCGTCAGTCCGCGAGGAATGCAAATCGCCGGTTTTTTGCTGAATAGCGGAAGCTGTGTCCGATGCGCTAAGCAAAGCTGCTCACTTATGGCTATGTAAACCTTCCTCCCATACGGCTATGATAAGGGTGCCCTCCCTGAGCGGTCTTCCATGCGGTGTTTGACAAGATAGGCGTTTACCACGGTTTCGAAAACGCCTCTGTGCTCATTAACTACTAAAGGGAGAATCCGAAGCTCAGGGGAAAGAAGGGTCGCCATGTCCACACGCAGTCCGAAACACCGGATCAGGAAACGGGCGCTTGTCAAACGGCTGCCCCTTCGCGCCGCGTTAACTTTCTATTACGCCCAAAGCAATGGGCAAAAGAGCTAAAAGTCCTGCCAGCCTACTGGGCTTGAGGCGAATTTTTCCTTGTACTCCATGGGATTCATACCATGGTATTGCTTGAAAATCCGGGAAAAATGGATGCTGTTTTCGTAACCGACCTGAAGCCCAATTTCGTAGCTTTTCAAGGTGGTGGTGAGCAGCAGCTCACGCGCTTTTCGCATCCGCACATTCACACAATAGGACCATATGGTCTGACCGGTCTTCTCCTTAAACAGCTTGGCCATATACGACCGGCTCATAGCCGCGTAATCGGCCAGCTCCTGAAGGCTGAAGCTTTCCGCATAATGGCTCTCGATAAACCCCTTTACTTTGTCCACCGGTCCCTCCATCCGGAGGTTTTTCAGCTGGCGGGCGTGCTCCAGAAATAACAAGGAGCTCTGCTCCAGCCTTCTTACGGCACATAACCGGAAATACCGTCTGGCCTCTTCGCAGCTCAAGCTGGCATCCCCCAAACCCGCATCCTCGCCTTCATTGTAGGAAACCTGGAGGCCCTGCTTTTTCAATTCCTCTGCCAACAGCCTCACCCACGCCATGGACAGCTCGTTCAGCAGCTGGTGGCCACCCTTCACCCATTCTTCGAAAATTGCCAGCGTATCCACCACCAGCAAGGGCTGGGCATGGGAATAAACGGAGAGAATCACCTCCAGCCACTTGTCCAGAAGGGGCTTATGGAACGGGAGCTTTTGCAGCAAAAGCCGGTTGGCCTCATGCTGGCGCAGGTGGTTGTTCTTGGCACACGCCTTATTTACAGCCTCATGCAGCAGATCCCGGTCAATGGGCTTCAGCACATAGTCCACCGCTCCCAGCATCATGCTTTTCCGTGCATATTGGAACTCGTCATAGCTTGAAATCACCACACAGGTCATCCAAGGGAAACGAGCATTAACCGCCTCAATAATCTGCAGGCCATCCATCAGAGGCATACGCACATCTGTCAAACAAATATCCGCGTAATGACCCTCCAGCCATTCCAGAGCCTTGCTGCCATTGGCTTGAAGAGATGCAACCGCAATTCCCTCCAACTCCGACAGCTGTATGGAAACGCTTTCTCTAATCAATTCCTCGTCATCGACAATGATTATCCTGTGCAAAATGGCCACCTCATCTTTTTTTCCTACATTTGTGATTGGAAATGCAGAGGCAGGAAAAGCTCCACCACAGCACCTTGGCCACCAGAACCATTGCCGAAATGAATAACCGCTCTACCACCATAAAACATGTGAAGCCTTTCAATCAGGTTGGACAACCCCACCCGTGTTGCCTGTGATTTCATCATGCGTTGATCGGCCTGCTCCCGGATCAGCCTATCCAGCACCTCTTCCCCGAAGCCGGGGCCATTGTCCCGCACCGTCAGATGGAGATATCCGTCCGCCGTGGCCGCAGCTGTTACTGTGATATGGACCGGCGCACCTGTTTCCTCGCGGGTGTGCTTAATGCTGTTTTCCACTAACGGCTGCAGCAGCGCCTTGGTGCAGAGTGCCCCCGTCAGCTCCTCCGGAATATGCAGCTCATACAACAGGTCGTCCTTGTACCTGATTTTCATAATGCTCAAATAATGCTCCACATGCTTCACCTCATCCGCCAACAAAACCTGGTCATCCTGAAAATTGGAGGTATACCGGAGCATTCCGGAGAGGGATATGGCCACATGGCCGATCTGGGGCTGACGGGCTATCACGGCCATGGAATTGATGGTTTCCAATGTATTGTATAGAAAGTGGGAGTTAATCTGGGACTGGAGCGCGGAGATGACAGCACGGTGCTGAAGCACCCTCGTTTCTGTCAGGTCCGTAACGGATTGCTCCAGATGCTCCAGAAGATTATTGAAGGACTTGCTCAGGTCCGCCACCTCGTCCCTGCCTGTCACCTCCGCCCGGATGCCGAAATCATTCCTGTATTGCATCTGCTTCATGGTCCCCCGCAAGCCGGTGATGCGCCTTGTAATGGAGGAGGCGGCAAAATAGGTCAGCACCACGGAAACCGCCAGCGCCCCTGCTGCCAGGGCGATCATCATATTGCGGGTATAGAGGATGCTTTTGGCAATCTGGGAATAGGGAAGCATGGCAATAATCTTCCATCCTGTCAACGGGATGGTCTGGTACACAATCAGCTCATTTCGGGTCCGGTCATAGAAGGAGCCTTCCCGCGACCCATTTACCTTCTCTACTAAATGCCCATCCATTTGTCCCATCACCTCTCCCTGACGGGAATGGTGGATGATGGTGCCGTCCTCATCCATAACCACCGCGCTATCGGAGTCCACAATATGGATTTGCTCCATCACCTTTTGGGAGACCGTCAGGGAAATGTCCATTTTGAGATATCCGTCATAAAACTGCTTGAACAGCGTAAGGACCGGAAGCCTCAGACTGCGGCTCTCGGCATCCAGGTAATGGTCAGAAAAACCGGTAATGAATGTAACCTTTTCATAGTTGCCCGTTTGGCTGAAATAGGGCTCTTTTTGCAGGCTGTATGTCAGTGGAAGCGTATGGGCGTTGACAAAATGATGCTCCCCGCCCCCCGGCTTGTACAAGGAAACCGAAAGAATCTCAGGATATTGCAGGAACATCCGGTTCAGGTAATTTTCCTTAATCCGGTCATAATAACGGATGAACTCCGAGGAAACAGGCGATGCGGACAGGCGCAGCCATTCTCTGACCTCCAGGCTGTTGCCCAGCATCAGGAATGCCATATCATACTCCGAATAATAACGGTCCAAATTCATATTGGCCTGCTTCAGCACCTGCACACTGAGCCGGTCAATATCCTCCTTGACAGAGGCCGCCGTTTTTGTATAGCTGATCAAGCCAATGCCGGTCACAGTCAGCACCAGAATCCCGGCAATAATAGAGACTAACTTCCATTTAAGGGAAATGTTTATCTTATCCAATAAAAAACGGATGTCTCTCAGCTCCCATTCCTATTGCTTGCTGCCTTTAGTCTACAAGGCTCCGGTGAAATGCACAATCCCCCGTGCGGATGTCCGGAAGCCCTACTTTGGAAAAAAACACCGCGCCTTATGGAAGGCACGGTGCATTCTTCGTAAGCAGAGGTTACTGTCCGAAAACAAACTGGAACAGTCTGTGTAACATGACTGCGGTTTCTGCCCGGGTGGAGTGCTCCAGAGGCTCAACAACTCCGCCAGAACCTTCGATAAGTCCCGCCTTCACCATGGAAGCCACAGCTGCCTGGGCATACTGGGCTACGTCTTCCCCGTCGCTGTATGTGGACAGCGGGGCCAGACCGGCTTCCAGCACAGGACGTCCCGCCTGGGTCAAGGCTCGTGCCATCATCAGGAACATATCCTGCCGGGTAATAGAGGCCTGGGGTGCAAATGCCCCTTCTTCTACACCGTTTACGATGCCCAGCTTATGGGCAATGCCTACTGCTTCATAATAGTAGTCGCCCGGCTGCACATCATCGAAGCTATGGTCGAAGGTGACGGACAGTCCAAGTGTGTTCACCAGCAGCTTGGCAAAATCCCCTCTGGTGACGGAAGCTTCAGGCAAGAATTTTGTTTCCGACACACCGTCAATGATCCGTTTAGAAGCCAAAACCTCAACAGCCTGCTGGGCCCATGGAGCCTTATCCATGTCTGCAAAGCTCCGCCTCCAATAGGAGACAGCGAAGGTGCTGAAGCGGCTGACGGTAAACTGCATTTCCTCTGTGCTGCTCTCATAGTGTCCTGTTGGAACCAGTTCTGCTTCACCGGAAGCTGCTGCATGCCACACATTCAGCATATCCGCTTGTTTGTTACCGGACAGCAGATAGGGAATCCGCACTTGAACAGGTGCTAGTTTGTTATTGTAGACGAGATCCGTTCCATCGGCAGACATCTGTATATCCAAAACGGCGATAGATTCACCAGGAACATTAGTGGAAGCAGGCAGTGTGCTACGGGCGATAGCAACCGTAATCTCCTTCTTCGTCTGTGCAGCAGGATGATTGCCCAGCATATTGCCTGGTAATTCAAATGTACCCCATTCAGTCACTACCACTATAACGTTGGAGGCGTCCTTGCCCGCCAGGTAGGAGGCAGGAACACTTACAGCATATCGCTTGGCACCGGCTGCTTTGGGAAGCACAAGCGCTACCTTTTTACCGCCGTTCTGCATGGAGGACTTGCTGAAGGCATCTGCCAATATGGCATCGGTGCCGCTGAAGGCTGCCTTGCCGTCAACGGCTGTTGTTTCCGGGAACAAAACCCGGGCCAATCCTTTCTCCACACGGATGGAAGGACCTGAATCACTGCTGATGCCCCCACCACCACCGCCATAGGATGCAGACCGGGTGCGGACAGGAAGTGACGGCCCGTTCACAGACCAGTTGCCCGCTTGATCTGCAGCCTCTACCTTGAAGATGTACTCTGTAGACGGCTTCAGATTCTCAACCCGCCAGACAGTACCTTCCACATCCTTGATGGCAATCCCGTTCATGTGCAAGCGGTATTGCACCACGCCTACCCTATCCACCGCCGGACTCCAGGATAGGGTAATCCCGGTTTCACCAGCAGCTTCAGCTGTAAGCAGGCTGCCATTGGGCCAAGCGGGAGGCGTCACGTCTTCTGGAACAGGAATGGCCGGATCGTTAGTAGACGGGCCAAAAACAGTCGTATTTCCTGTGAAGTCAACGGCCTCCACCTTGAACGCAGAGCTATTCTCCTTCGTTCCATCCCAAAGGTAGGAGGTAGCCATACCGCTGGCAGTTCCGATCAACACACCATTA
>JAQSYT010000253.1 GCA_029256065.1 Paenibacillaceae bacterium | reverse complement strand
TAAAGAGGTGCAAAAGGAGGGTTTACGTCATAATATGTCATTATTATTTAAAATAGTATAAATTATTTCATAAGTAATTAATTTTTCTAGTAATGTTTATATATATATATTCATTATTTTTCCTGAAAACAATTTAAGTATTTATACATTCCAAAAATTGGAACCAGCATTAGCCATTTTTAAGCTGAGAAAACCACAAAAAAACAGCTCCCCCACACCCGGGAGAGCTGTTTCGTTAACCACATATTCGCTTAGCGCTTCAGCAGAACTTCCTTCTCGTAGGTCTTCACTTGGTTCAGCCATTCCTCGCGGACCGGTACGCCCATCTTCTCGCAGTAGTGGTCCCAGATGGCACCGAACGGATAGGACTTGAATTCTTCCACCAGGGCAAGACGGGTGGTGTAATCCTTCTCCAGCTCTACCTTCTTCAGAAGCTCTACCGGCTCCAGCTTGGCGCGGAGGATAGCCTTGATGGTGTTGCGTGCACCGATTACCCATGCGGCAATCCGGTTGATGCTGGCATCGAAGAAGTCCAGACCGATGTGGGTGGTGCTATACAGGTCATGGCGTTCCAGCTCACGGGCGATATCCATCAGCTCGTCGTCCATGATAACTACGTGGTCACTGTCCCAACGGATCGGACGGCTAACGTGCAGCAGGATGCCGGGAGTAAACATGGAAACGGAGGACAGCTTGTTGGAGATCACTTCAGTCGGATGGAAGTGGCCTGCATCCAGACAAAGCAGCTTTTGCTTTTGCACGGCATAGCCCATGTAGAACTCATGGGAGCCGACTACGTATGCTTCGGAGCCAAGACCGAATACCTTGCTTTCTACAGCGTCCAGGTTATGGGCAGGGTTCAGCTCTTCAGCAAAAATTTCGTCCAGAGATTCCTTCAGACGTACCCGCGGAGCCAAACGGTCCACCGGAATATCCTTGAAGCCGTCCGGAATCCACACGTTGGTTACGCAGGGCTGGCCCAGCTCTTCGCCGAAGTAAGCGCCGATCTTACGGGATGCTTTGCAGTGCTCCACCCAGAATTTGCGGATGTCGTTGTCTGCATGGCTCAGGGTAAAGCCGTCTGCGGACAGATCATGGGAGAAGCAGGTAGGGTTGAAGTCAAGACCCAAGCCGTTTTCCTTGGCCCACTTCACCCAGGGAGCATAATGCTTCGGCTCCAGCTTGTCCCAGCTTACCTTCTCCTCGGTATCTGCGTATATAGCATGCAGGTTCACCTTATGGGTGCCGGGAATCATGGACAATGCCTTGTCCAGATCCTGGCGAAGCTCTTCAGCAGTACGGGCAGCGCCCGGATAGTTGCCGGTAACGGAGATCCCGCCGGTCAGCTCCTGGTCGCGGTTCAGGAAGCCGCGGACGTCGTCGCCTTGCCAGCAGTGCAGGGAGATTTTTACCTTGGACAGGGATTCCAATACTTCGTCTACATTAATACCATGCTTTTCGTACAGTTTTTTAGCCTCATCAAAATTCATGCTAGTCACTCCTCCATTTTACATAGAAACTGGTTTGAACCCAGTAAGTTTACATCGTGATAAAACGCTTTCTTCCTACTACCCTACTATATCAGCAACGGCAGCCGGAATGAAATGGTGGATGTTTAGAGAATGAATCCCGGCAAACTTAATATACTCCAGCTTTCAAAGCATTATTGTCCATTTGGAATCCATCGGTTACAATGGAATCATACATTGACTGTTTTTTTGAATAGACAATATTAATCCTTATGCTTAATTCAATACAGGAACAGGAGAATAAAATCATGCAGAACTCTGCCGCCGTCATGTTCCGGATGTCCCGTCTGTGCCGCTTGGATGTGAAGTGGACGGGCTACCATCAGGGCAACGCCCCCTTGGCCAGCTATGAGCATTCCAACCCCTATTATGAAATCCTGATGGTAACGGAGGGCCCTATCTACCTGAAATCCGAGGATTCCGACCTGGAGCTGGTTTCCGGCGAATGCTACCTCCTGACTCCGTGGGAGCGCCATACCGCCTGGCGGCTGACCCATGAGCATGCAGGCTTCTTCTGGGTGCAATTCTTTGCCACGCCCGGCCTCACACCCGGCCAACCGGGGGAAATGCCGCTTACGGAGCCGGAGAGCTGGCTGGACAAAAGCCGCCAGGAGCTTCGCACCGGACAGGATGAGGAGGCTGAGCATCTGCTGCTGCCCCGGCGCTTCCAGCCGGTCCGCCGCTATGAGCTGTTGAATCTGTTCGAGAAGCTTCACGGGGAGATGGAGCATCCCCAGGGGTATTTCCGCTACCGCTCCTCCCTTCTGCTGGGCCAGATTTTCCATCTTATTGCCGAAGACTTGCTGTCCAAGGAGAATCTGCAGACTGCTGTCCCCGCCGCTTTCCTGGCCTACCGGCAGCTGGTTAATCTGTTGAACGAAAGCTACAACACGGAGCCGGACAGGGCGTTTATCGAAAGCCAGCTCAACCGGAAATATGAATACCTTTGCCATATTTTCAAGAAATATTCCGGCATGTCCATCTTTACCTACATTCATCAGCTCCGTATCCAGCGGGCCCAGTACCTGCTCATCAACAGCGAGCTGCCTGTGAACAAGATCGCGGAGTCTGTCGGATTCACCGATCCGTACTATTTCAGCCGCTTATTTAAACGTTTTGCCCATTGCACTCCCAGTGATTTCCGGAAGCAGAGCGGCCTTATTGGCAATTGAAACAAAGAAATTTGTACTTTTTCACAAAAAGACTGTTTGCAGCCGATTTGTTTTGTGCTATAATGAAAGCGCTAACATATCACCGATTCTAAAAGGGGGACGATGATCGTGGAGCAAGCGTTCAAAGATATGTATGAGGATTTTGAACCCAACCGTGACACCTACTTCTTCAAAGTCGGCAGCGGCGGCCTGATCAGCTTCCACGGCAGGAATTACAATATCAAAAAATCCCTGTCCGAAGACCAGCTGAACCTGCTGATCCGCAATTCGATGTTTTTGCGTATATCCTCCAACTGCTACGTCAATGTGGATAAGGTCTCTTCTGTGGAGAAGGATCATATCCGGTTCCTGGATCATACCACCGGCTCGAAAATCGTCAGTGTTCCCCTCTGGAAAAAGCAGACCCTTCAGGAGCGCCTAACCCAACGCAAGCAAACCATCGTCCACTGAATCTGACTGCCCTGCCGGACACCCACACCCAACCTGCACATAAAAGCCCTGCTCCGCTTCATTGGAAAGCCGAAGGCTGCCATGAACGGAAGAGGGCTTTTTGGTTTTTTGTGCTGTGCTGTTTATCCATACATTACGAAGCGGAGGCCTCCTCCATCCGGAAAAAGGTGTCCGTCATTAATTTCCCCAGGGTCATACAGGCATCTGTCAGGAAATAAATCAAAAGCTCAATTTGATCCAGCAAAAAATCCTCCCGCGTCATACAGCCAAGCTCCGCTCTGATCTTTCCCGCCTGGCGGATGGCCTTCTCCTGCCCGTTCAAAACCGGCTGCCCGGTTTGCCGGATGCCGCGCAAATGCTCCTCCAGCTTGGTGAAGGAATAATAAAAGGAGCGTGGGAAGGTGGTGTGCGTGAGCAGAAATTCCAGGATGGACTCAATGGCCATGCTGTCGGCATAGAATTTGCGGAACGCCTGATAGCCTCCCACCGATTTTAACGCGGCCAGCAGATAAGGGTACGGCACCGCCCGGTCTTCATTGATTGCCGTGACCACAAATTTCAGGATCCTGATGGTATTCTCCGCCCGTTCCAGCATCCGCCCGCTTTCGATGAAGTGCCACTCGGCCTCCCGCAGCATGACGGAATGCTCGATTCCCTGGAAGGTCTCCACCTTCTCCCGGATGTAGCGGAAAAACAAATTGGGCGTCTCCATCCGCAAGTCCCCCGGCTTCTTCTCGGAGAGGGCCAAATAAAAGCCGTTCAGGGTATCCCACAGCTCGCTGGGCAGTGACTCACGCATGGTTTTGAGGTTGGTCCTGGCCTTGCTGACGCATGAAAACAGCGAGTTTTCATATCCCCGGTCCAATGTGATGAATGAGAGGACATCCAACTCGCTGTATTGTTCAAACTGCCGGCAATATTCCTCCTCCGCACCGAGGGAACGGATGATGCGGGCCCACTTATACTCCTTATCCTTCAGGTCCTGATTATGCTGCAAATGGTAGTGAACATCAATCATCCGGGCATGGTTTTCTGCCCGTTCCATATAGCGCCCGATCCAGAAGAGCGCTTCCGCATTCCGGTTGAGCATCAGCTTCCCCCTCCCACTTCCACTGGTTGGATATGATTGCAAACTCATCATAGCGCCCGGATTTTTTGGTGTCAATCTATGTGACATGAGTCAACAAAACAAGTCACCGCCTGGGAAAATGTGATATACTTTACGGTGTGAAAGACCGGAACGCTTACTAAAAAAAGCAGGAGGTTAGGCAATTATGACTCTGCGAATCGGAATAATCGGAACAGGCTGGTTTGCCGAAAAGCATGCTGCTATGCTTACGGCCATGGAGGATGTCACCGTCAGCGCTATATGCGGCTCGTCTTTGGAGAAGGCTGAGCGCTTTGCCGCCAAGTTCCCGGACGCCGCCCCTTTTGCCGCGGTGGAGCAAATGCTGGAATCCGTTAAGCTGGATGCCGCCTACATATGTGTCCCGCCCTTTGCCCACGGACGGATTGAGCTTGCCTTGGCAGAACGGGGAATTCCCTTTTTTGTGGAGAAGCCCCTTGCCGCCAATCTGGAAACTCCTACGGAAATACTGGAGGCGGTAAAAACCCAAGGACTTCTCACCTCCGTTGGATACCATTTCCGGTATACGGAAGGAACAGCCCGGGCGCAGCGGCTTCTGGAGGAGCAAACGGTGGGGATGGCTCTGGGTTATTGGATGAGCGGCATGCCCGGCGTATACTGGTGGCGGATGGAAAACGGCTCGGGCGGGCAATTTGTGGAGCAAACCACCCACATTGTGGACTTGCTCCGGTATACCCTGGGCGAGGTGACGGAGGTGTACGCCTCCTTTGCACTGCGGCATAAGCATCTGACAGTGGAAGGAGTTGACGTGCCCGATGTGGGTACGGTTACCCTGAAGCTGGCCAGCGGTGCAGTGGCCAATATCTCCAACACCTGCTTGCTTCCTATGAGCCATACCACAGGCTTGCATATCTATACCGACAAGGGTGTGCTGGAGCTGCACGGCAAGGGCCTGAAGGAAATCAAACAAGGGCAGGTTACCGATTACCAAAACCTTGGCGACCCCTACCATGCGGAAAACACCGCCTTTATTCATGCTCTCCGCACCGGTGACGCCTCCGGAATCCTGTCCTCCTATGAGGATGCATGGAAATCCCAGCAGGTGGCCATCGCCGCTGTCCAATCCGCTAAAACCGGATTGCCTATAAGACTGTAATTACAGCCGGACCAACAAAAAAGCTGCCGCTAATCTCGGAAAGGCATAAGCCTTCAAGAGAAGAGGGCGTGTCTGATAACTCCGAGGGGAGCAGATTTTAGCGAATTTTCGTTCCAGGCAAGGCACTTTCGTGCAGGCGTACCGGGGGTACGTCAAACGAAAGTAACGAAGCAAGGGGCGAAAAGACGGTGAAAGATGCCCTCAAGCGGGTTATCAGACACACCCTAGGCAGCTTTTTTACGAGTAATGGTATGAGGTACGCATGTTCATCCAGGGAAGATTGTCTATCCGTCAAGCGTTGGTTACAGGAAGTGTCACCGTAAAAACAGAGCCAACTCCCGGCTCACTCTCCGCCGCAATGCTGCCTCCGCATAAATCCACAATCCGCTTCACCAGCGCCAGCCCCAGCCCGTTGCCTTCTCCGGCCCGGGACTTGTCCCCTTGGTAGAACTTCTCGAAGATATGCTCCAGCACTCCCGAATCCATCCCGATTCCCGTATCCGCGATCCGGACCTGAACCGATTGGGGGCCAGCGGCCAAATATACGGCAATCCCATCCCCTACATCAGAAAACTTGATGGCATTGCTCAGCAGATTCAGCCAAACCTGCATCAGCAAATCCTCATTGCCATAAAACCGCACATTGTCCAGTACAATGTCCAGATTCAGCATTTTCTCATTCCATTGGGCCTCCAGCAGCAGCAGGGCATGGCGGATTTGCTCATCCAGATCAAATTCATGCTTTTCCAGCACAAACTCCTGATTCTCCAGCTTGGACAGCTTCAGCATATTGGCGGACAGCGAGGACAGCTGCCGGGTGCTTTCCATAATCAGACGGCTGTATTCCCGCCTCTCCGCTGCTGTCAGATCCTCGTCCTGCATAAGGGCGGCATAACCCTCAATGGCTGCAATTGGTGTTTTGAATTCATGGGAAACATTGGCGATAAAATCATTGCGCAAGGTTTCAATGCCGTTCAGCTCATGGACCATCTTGTTAAAATTGGCTGCCATTTCCCCCAGGACACGCACCCTGTGGGCCTCCTGCTTCAGCTGCACCTTGAAGTTCCCCTTGGCCACTTCCTTGGCAGCGTTGCTTAATTCAGTGATAGGCGCCAATATTTTACGGCCGACCATAGCTGTAATGCCTGTTCCGATGAGCACGCTTGTTACCGTGGCGAATAAGATGGGCCACAGAATGTGAAACTTATTGAAATTAAAAAAGCCCAGCTGGATGATGATTCCAGCCATCACCGCCATGAGAATGCCTGATGCCAGCATAATCAAGAACACCAGCCAAATCAGAGTGCCCCATAAATTGCCGGATTGTCTGCGGTCAATCATGGGCCTTCACCGCTTTGTAGCCCAAGCCCCGTACCGTTACAATCTCAAATTCACTGCTGCTTTTGAACCGCTCCCGGAGACGGTTGATATGCACATCCACCGTGCGGGCCTCCGTTTCCGAATCCATCCCCCAAATTTCATCCATCAGCTGGTGACGGGTAAAAATTTTGTTAGGGTAAGCCAGGAGCTTGTACAGCAGCTGAAACTCCTTCTGGGGAAGCGTGACGGACTGTCCATGGGCAGTGACGGTCAGGGAATCGGTATCCAGCACCAGTCCCCCAACAATGAGCCTGCGTTCATTGGCAATCTGTGCCCGCCGAAGCAGCGCGCCGACACGGAGGATCATCTCGTTAATATCAATGGGCTTCACCATATAATCATCCGTGCCGGCCAGATAGCCTGTTTGCTTATCCATAAAGCTGTCCTTGGCGGTAACTGTGAGGACCGGCATGTTGAACCCTGCCTCCCGGAGCCGCTTGATCAATTCGAATCCGTCCAATTTGGGCATCATAATATCCGATATAATTAAATCAATGTGCTGCACTTCCAGAATATCCAGCGCCTCCTGGCCGTCCCCTGCCATAACCGGCTCATACCCGTGTTTGGCCAGAACCGTACACATTAGCTGGCGCAGCTTCTCATTGTCTTCCACAACCAGAATTCTGATCATATATCCACCCGCTTTTTTTCCAGAAGTCCAACCCGCCCGCCGCTCGTAAGCGGAAACGGACGCCAGTCCATTATACAGCATGAATGTTAACCCAACATGAACAATGGAGGGAGTTTCCCCCTGGCTCCGGCAGTTGATATTCAGTTGATGTTGTGAGGGCATCTTTCATCGCCTTTTCGTCCCTTGCTGCGTTACTTTCGCTTGACGTACCCCCGGTACGCCTGCGCAAAAGTGCCTTGCCATGAACAAAAACTCGCTAAAATCTGCTCCCCTCGGAGTTTTCAGACACGCCCTAGAGACAAGAGAGGATGAGACCATGCTGCAGCTAAAAAATATATCCAAAAGCTATACCACCGGCACCTTTACTCAAACGGCTTTGGACAACATCAGCTTAAGCTTCCGCAAAAATGAATTTGTCGCCATCCTGGGACCCAGCGGCTCCGGCAAAACCACCTGTCTGAACCTGATCGGGGGGTTGGACCAATATGACAGCGGCGATCTGGTCATCAACGGCGCCTCCACCAAGTCCTTCAAGGACAGCGATTGGGATGCCTACCGCAATAATAGCGTGGGCTTTATCTTCCAAAGCTATAACCTGATCTCCCACTTGAGCATCACCGATAATGTGGAAATGGGCATGACCCTTAGCGGGATCAGCGGCCAGGCCAAACACCAGAAAGCGGTGGAGGTGCTGGAAAAGGTCGGCTTAAAGGACCACATGCACAAAAAACCGGGCCAGCTGTCAGGCGGCCAGATGCAGCGGGTTGCCATCGCACGGGCATTGGCCAATGATCCGGATATCATTCTGGCGGACGAGCCTACAGGGGCCCTGGATACCGCAACCAGCGGGCAGATTATGGATTTGATCAAGGAAATCGCCAAGGACAAGCTGGTCATCATGGTTACCCATAACCCGGAGCTGGCTGAGGCCTACGCCGACCGGATCGTCCAGTTCAAGGACGGCAAGGTGATCTCCGACAGCAATCCCGCGGCTGAGCTTCCGGCACAAAGCAATTACCAGCTGAAAAAAACAGCCATGAGCTACTGGACGGCCCTGAATCTGTCCGGGCGCAATATCTCCACGAAGAAGTGGCGGACCGGGCTGACTGCCTTCGCCTCCAGCATCGGCATTATCGGGATTGCGCTGATTTTGTCCCTGTCCAACGGATTCGACAAACAAATCAAAAGCTATGAATCGGGGGCATTATCCAATTTCCCTGTAACCATCAGTCAGACGGCGGCCAATCTGGACCTGGCCATGCAGCCCGGAGCCCACACAGCAGATAAGGATCAGCGTACGGAATTTACCAAGGCGGCAGAAATTTATCCCTTTGATCCCACTACAAATACGATTTTACACAACAATACAATTACGGCGGACTATCTCAGCTATTTGGACAAAATTGACTCCTCTCTGCTGGACGGCGTTTCGTACAGCCGCCAGGTGAACATGAACATCCTGCGGAGTGACGGCCAAACCGCCGTTCCCGTGAATACCTCCAAAGCCAATTTCATGTCCTTCCCCAGCAAAACGGCAGCCTTCAGCAGCGACTATCTGCAATCGTACTATGATCTTTTGGCCGGCAGCTTCCCGGCGAAGCCCACAGACCTGGTGATGGTCGTGGACGAATACAACCGGATGAATGTAACGGTGCTGGATGCGCTGGGTCTGGATTTTAAGGCGGAGAATATTGCTTTTGACCAGCTGGTTGGCAAAAAGTTTAAGATGATCTACAACGACGATTATTATGTGAAATCCGGAGATCTGTTCCGTATCAATGGCAACGCCTCGGATTTGAGCAATCTGTACAACAGCGGCAACGCGGTGGAGCTGACCATCTCAGGCATTATCCGCAAACAGCAGGATTCTCCTATGTCCACCATGTCCGCAGGAATTGCCTATTCCGATGGTTTGGCTCAGGACTTTATCACCCATGCCCAGTCCTCCGCTATTGTGAAGGCCCAGGAGGCCAGTGATAAGGTTAATGTTTATTCAGGTAAGGTCTTTGCAGGGGTCCCCGGCATTAATTTCGGCTCTGGCGGGGGGATGGCCATGGGGCCGGGCGCAGGGATGATGGCGGGCTCGCTTACGGATCCCCTTGACGCAACCAATAAAGAGGATGCGCTGGCTGCTTTAGGAGCAGTAGCCATTCCCGCCTCCATTTCGCTGTATCCCAAGGATTTTTCGGCGAAGGAAG
>JAQSYT010000252.1 GCA_029256065.1 Paenibacillaceae bacterium | reverse complement strand
GGTGCTTCTGGACATGAAGATTCCCGGCATGGACGGACTTGATATTCTCAAGCATATCAAACAGATCGATTCGTCCATCAAGGTGATTATGATGACGGCTTACGGAGAGCTCGACATGATTAAGGAAGCGACGGATTTGGGTGCATTGACTCATTTCACCAAGCCTTTTGACATTGATGAACTCCGCTTGGCTGTGAATACGGAGCTGCGGCATTTCGGGCCTAACAGCAGCTTTGCCATTTAGCCAACCGGAAGCTTAACACACCTGCTTAACCCTTGTGATCCTGGCGGCAGGATCATTTTTTTTGGGCATGAATTTTTCCGGCGTGCACCGCAGGTGGAGGGAGCCCTAGGGCGGGTTTGCAAACACGGCCTAACGGTTCTGACTCGGAATGAGGTTAGTCTGCCTACATACTGGATACACTAGGGGCTGTCTTCAAAGTTTAGTCCTCTTCATGCGGCGCCGCAGAAGGTTTTTTGCGGGCTTGGTTACACATGGCAGGGTTGTATGATATAATGTTGCAGATGATTGAAAACAGATAGGAGGAAACCTGCATGTCTTTGTTAGTTTCTATGAATGAGTTCCTTCCGCAAGCCAAAGCAGGCAAGTATGCGGTAGGTCAATTCAACATGAATAACCTTGAGTTTGCTCAAGCCATCACTGAAGCGGCTATGGAGCTGAAATCCCCGATTATCTTCGGCGTAAGCGAAGGCGCGCTGAAGTATATGGGCATCGAATACACCGTTGCTCTTGCGGAAGCTTCCGCCAAGAAATCCGGTTTGCCCATCGCCCTCCACCTGGACCACGGCAGCAGCTTTGAAGTTGCTATGAAGTGTATCCGTGCCGGCTTCAGCTCTGTTATGTTTGACGGCTCCCACTATTCTTTTGAGGAGAACATCCGTCTGACCAAGGAAATCGTTAAAGTGGCTCATGCCATGGGCGTTTCCGTTGAAGGCGAGCTGGGCACCATTGGCGGTACTGAAGACGACATTAGCCATGACGAAGCCAGCGCTCAATTGGCCAAGCCGGAAGAAGCCCTGCGTTTCTACGAAGAAACCAAGGTTGACGCTTTGGCGATTGCCGTTGGTACCGCACACGGCGTTTATAAAGGCGAAGTGAAAATCCATAACGACATCATTGAACAGGTTGCAGCTGCGATTCCTGTTTCCATCGTGCTGCATGGCGGTTCCGGTGTGCCGGACGAGCTCATCGCCCAAGCAATCGCTGCAGGTGCTTCCAAGATCAATGTAAACACAGAGAACCAAGTTGCCGGTACTGCCGCCATCCGCGAAGTGCTTGCCAAGGATTCCAAGGTGTATGATCCCCGCAAGTACCTGACACCTGCCCGCAACGCCATGATTGACGTGGTGAAATCCAAGATTCAGCTTTTCGGCAGCGCCGGCAAAGCCTAATCTGTTTTCCGTAAATGTGACATAATTCGGAAAGGGAAAGCATCCATTTCGTACAGGTGCCTTCCCTTTCTATTGTTATGGAAACATATTCGCCCGTCTAATGCTGTCGCAATTGATAGAATGATAGGGAGCGGCCGCGCGGCTTCTTCCTAAGAAACACCGGCCTCATTTCCATGCCTCATTTTTTAACGTCCATGTCCCCGTAGTTGGTTGGTTTGTTGCCAGACGCCTGACGGCGTACAGTCCCTTACATAGATCAGTCTGACGTGTTTTTGCTTTCAACAGCATGATTTCGCCGGCAAAAAGGTTGCTTGTACGCTGAAAGAGCTTGAATTGGCTTTGAATTATTCGCAAAGTTCGAAGAAGAACCTCAATTGGGCCTTTGCCGAGTTGGAGGCTTCCCTAACATCGTCCGCACCCGGCATTTTCCGGCCTGCGGATTAGCCAGTTTTTATGATAGCGGTCATCAAATGTATGCTAAAAGGTTTTTGACAAAGGAAATGGAGAAATAGCATACATAAAAGGTTTGCTAATTCCCGGAAATCACAGTAAAAGCAGGCTAACGACAATGGTAGCGTACACTTTATGTATCTTATTTTGAAAAATCGGTTTAAAGATGCCGAATAGCGTACATTTTATGGCGCTTACATCACAAGGGGCTGTATGAGCCCAGTAGATGCTTACGAAGTAAGTTTTGTCTATCGACAAAACTCAGCGAATGCTTACGAAGTAAGTTTTGTCTATCGACAAAACTCTCAGGAGGAAAAGGTGCAGATGCAGAAACTGATGATCGCAGGCGGAACACCCTTGCAGGGTACCGTCACCATCAGCGGCGCCAAGAACAGCGCCCTTGCTTTAATCCCGGCTGCGCTCCTAGCAGAGTCCCCCGTCACCTTGGATAATTTGCCCGTGTTAAGCGATGTCTCCATCTACCGGGAGCTTCTGGTGGAGCTGGGTGCAGGGGTGGAGTGGCAGGGAGACCAGATGACCATTGATCCCTCCGCTTTAAAGTCAGTCCCTATGCCCAACGGAAACGTGAAGAAGCTTCGTGCCTCCTACTATCTGATGGGTGCGCTTTTAGGTCGTTTCGGTGAGGCTGTCATTGGCTTGCCCGGCGGTTGCAATTTTGAGCCGCGGCCAATCGACCAGCATATTAAGGGATTCGAAGCCTTGGGAGCCAGGGTAAGCAATGAGTACGGAGCCATTCATATTCAAGCCAAAGAACTGCGCGGCGCGAAAATTTACCTGGACGTAGTCAGCGTTGGCGCCACCATTAACATCATGCTGGCAGCCTCCCGTGCCAAAGGCGTGACTCTGATCGAAAATGCGGCCAAAGAGCCTGAAATTATAGATGTTGCCACACTCCTGAATAACATGGGAGCCCGCATTAAGGGCGCCGGTACGGAGACCATCCGGGTGGAGGGTGTCAGCGAGATGCATGGCTGCCGGCACTCCATTATTCCCGACCGGATTCAGGCGGGCACTTACATGATTGCTGCTGCGGCTACCCGGGGCGATGTGATCGTGGACAATATTATTCCGAAGCACATGGAGGCGGTCACGGCCAAGCTGCGGGAAATGGGCGTCCAGATTACCGAGATGGATGAAGCAATCCGGGTGATGGGACAGACGGGCTACCAGGCGGTTGACGTTAAGGCGTTGGTGTATCCAGGCTTTGCCACGGATATGCAATCCCCAATGGCCAGTCTTTTGACCCAAGCCAGCGGGACCAGTCTGCTTACCGACTTTGTGTACAATAACCGCTTCAAGCATGTCCCCGAGCTGGTACGGATGGGGGCGAAGATCAAGGTGGAGGGCAGGACGGCCATCATTGAGGGCACCGTTTTGTCGGGGGCCAAGGTAAAGGCTACGGATTTGAGAGCCGGCGCGGCTTTGGTGGTTGCCGGTCTGACTGTCCCCGGCGGTGGGGTGACGGAGGTCACCGGTTTGGAGTATATCGACAGAGGCTATGACAATCTGGTAGAGAATCTCAGTCTCTTGGGCGCCAAGGTGTGGCGGGAATAAGAGATATTCATTTGGGGTAAACTGGTTAAACGTATTGTGTACTAGGGCTCCCCTAACCGGAATGAAAATTTAATAGAGTGTGGTGGTTAATGAGATGGATATGCAACTGGCGGAGCTTCAGACACTGAAGCTCACTGAATTGTACAAGCAGGCCAAACTTCATCAGATTCCTTATTATGGCCAAATGAAGAAAAAAGAACTGATCTTTGCTATCCTGCGGGCTCAAGCCGAAAAGGGCGGCCTGATGTTTATGGAGGGGGTTCTGGATATCCTCCAGGAGGGCTTCGGCTTCCTTCGTCCGATTAATTATTTGCCCAGCGCGGAGGATATCTATATTTCCGCTTCCCAAATCCGCAAGTTTGACCTGCGCTCCGGCGATATAGTCTCCGGCAAATGCCGTCCGCCCAAGGAAAATGAACGGTATTTCGGTTTGCTCCAAGTAGAAGCAGTGAATGGCGAGAAGCCGGAGACGGCTGCAGAACGGCTGCATTTTCCGGCATTGACCCCTCTTTATCCGGAGAAAAAAATCACGCTGGAAACCAACCCTACCCAAATTTCCACGCGGGTAATGGATCTGTTGGCACCTGTTGGCATGGGCCAGCGCGGCTTGATCGTGGCTCCGCCCAAAGCGGGCAAGACCTTGCTCCTTAAGGAAATCGCCAACAGCATCTCCACCAACTATCCGGATATTGAGTTGTTCGTGCTGCTGATTGACGAACGTCCAGAGGAAGTAACGGACATGCAGCGTTCGGTAAAAGGTGAGGTTGTGGCCTCCACCTTCGACGAGCTGCCGGAGAATCACATCAAGGTGGCGGAGCTGGTGCTGGAGCGGGCCCAACGGCTGGTGGAGCACAAGAAGGATGTGGTGATCCTTCTGGACAGCATTACCCGGCTGGCCCGGGCGTACAATCTGGTTGTGCCTCCCTCAGGGCGCACCCTGTCCGGCGGTATTGACCCGGGGGCGTTCCACCGGCCCAAACGCTTTTTTGGCGCTGCCCGCAACATTGAAGAGGGTGGCAGCCTGACCATTCTGGCGACGGCGCTCATCGAAACCGGCTCCCGGATGGATGATGTCATCTATGAAGAATTCAAGGGGACCGGCAATCTGGAGCTGCATCTGGACCGGAAGCTGGCAGAGAAACGGATTTTCCCCTCTATTGATATCCGCAAATCCGGCACCCGCCGGGAAGAAATGCTTTTGGCCAAGGAAGATTTGGAGAAAATCTGGGCTCTGCGCAAGAATATGCAGGATACCCACGAGTTTACCGAAGCCTTCCTGAAGCGGTTGGGCGAAGCCAAGACCAATCAGGAATTCCTGGAGAATCTGGACCCCACCGGCAATATCCGGAAGGCCAAAACCTCCGTTTCCTAGGGTGTGCTTGAAAACACGCCCTAAAACAACAAGATGTGCAGATTGAAAAGGGAGGCCGAATAACGTTGATGCGACTGGTATACGCCGACCGGGACGGCAAGGTCTATGACCATCCCGACTGTGAGGCGTTGGGACGCAGCGGCGATATGATCGTCGATATGCTGGAGAATGAGCTGATCCCGCTGCCGGAAGGGGCAACGCTGGTCAGCCTGCCATGCACCCGTCCTGTGTATGCCGATCCGGCTACAGGAGATATGAAGGTGATGCAGGGCGAGTATAACGCCGTTGGGGCGATGCTGCCCCAGGGCTATACCCGGCTTCTGATCCCCGCCTACATCAAATCGGACAAAACCTCGGTGCTGCCCTTGTTTGGCTACACTGCTGTGGTTTGGATGAATGACGGCTTCTATGTCGCCGCAGAGAAATGCGATGATCCCCATAAATGGAATCCCAATACCTGCGATCCCCGCGAGTTAAAGCGGAAGGTCCGCCAGCTGACGGAGCAATATCCGGAGAACCGGCTCTACACCCATTTGTCCCACTGCGCGCTGGAATACCAATGCCTGACGGCATCCAATACATTTCTTGGCCGTTGGGAGGGCGGGGTGCCGGTATCCTACTCCTGCAATGCGGGCTGCTTCGGCTGCATATCCGAGCAGGATGAGGACAGCGCCTTTGTGGCGCCGCAGACGCGGATGAACTTTAAGCCTACCGTGGATGAGCTTGTGGAGCTGATGCTGCAGCATCTGACTACGCCGGAGTCTATCATCAGCTTCGGCCAGGGCTGTGAGGGCGAACCCTCCACCCAGGCGCCTATCATCATTCAGGCCATCAAGCGGGTCAGACAGATAACCTCCATGGGATATATTAATATGAATACCAATGCGGGGCTGACGGATCATGTCCGCGGGATAGTGGACGCAGGTCTGGATTTGATCCGGGTAAGCACCATCAGCGCCTTGGATGACCATTATAATGCCTACTACCGGCCCAGAGGCTATAGTTTGGCTAATGTGGAGAAGTCCCTGCGCTATGCTGCCGACAAAGGAGTCGTCACCTCCATCAATTATCTGGTATTCCCCGGCGTAAGCGATCGGGAAGAGGAGATTGAGGCCATGGTGGGACTGGCTCAGCGGACGGATCTGAAGCTGATCCAGCTCCGGAACCTCAATATTGACCCGGAAAGCTATCTGGGACTTATTCCTAAGCCACAGGGAGAAATTCTGGGTATGAAGCAAATGCTGGATATTTTCCGTTCGGAATTGCCCGGCACGAAGATCGGCTCGTATACCCATACGCCGGAGAGCTTGGCGAAAAAAATCCTTTAGAAGTCACGAAGGCTTCGAATTGAAGCCGCAGTATACAATATCAATTAAAAAGCTGCCCGGCATGGACCATGATGGCCCAGGCTGGACAGCTTTTTTCGTGCTCTTTTTATAGAGGGAATCCTTCATCCATTAATGCCAATGCCTCATCCACTATATCCACGAATTCACGCTCAGGATGGTCGATGTAGTGCATCTGGGCGGCGATGACCACTCCCACCACGGCCGATGCAAAGGCGCGGGTCTTCAGATCGGGGGCGCTTTTGCCGTTCCGCAGCGCAGTCTCGAGGCTGATGGTCTCCGCAGTGCTGATCACCTGCGTCAAAGCGGCGCCGCGCAGCTCCGGGACGGAATAGTTTAGAGAAATCCGTTCCCACATCCCCTCCCGGTCATCCTGGGAAATACGGCTGAATCCATCCCTCAGCGCATTGCGCAGCGCTTGTATAGGCGGAATTCCAAGAGGCTGGGCGCGGTATGCCTCAATCAGCATCGGGTCATAGTCATCCTCTGTCACTACTGATTCCTTGGAGGCGTAATACCGGAAAAAGGTGCTGGGGGAGATTTCCGACGCCTCCGCAATCTGCTCCACCGTAGTCGCCTGATACCCTTGTTCCCGAAACAGCCGCATGGCAGTCATACGGATTGTGGCTCTGGTTTTGATCTTTTTGCGTTCACGCAGGCCCAGCTTGCGCTCTGCTCCATCCGACACTAGGTATCCCTCCATGGTAACTGAAGCCCGTCATCATAAACGGGTTTTCTCCAGTTTACCTTTTTTGGACAGGATGGGAAAGGCTTTATGGCGCGATGGAGTCGTTTGTTTGGGAATAGCCGGCGGTTCCGGATGGAGCAGCGAGCAGCTTGCCGGGCAAAAAGAAGAAACCCAGCAGCAGGCAGGCCAAGGCGCTTCCCGCACAGATCCACAGCAAAAGCTCCATGCCGTGGATATAGGCGGAGCGGATCATGGCCAGCATCTCCTGCGAGCCCAGCTTGCCAGCTGCTGCCGTTCCGGCGGCGGCGCTTTTGCGGACTGCCTGCACGGCTGCTTCAGGTGCTCCATCCAGGACCAAATGGGTCCGGTAGGCTGCATTCAAAGCCGAGCCCAACAGAGCCACGCTAATTGATGCGCCCACCTGCCGGGTAGCCATGATCAAAGCCGAGCCGATGCCGCTTTTTGCTTCCGCCAGCTCGCCCATGGCCATATCCATTGAGGTGGGCAGGGCAAAGCCCAGACCTACTCCGGCGATAACCGTCCAAAGAGCGATAAAGCCCAGACCGGTGTCCAATCCAGTGCCTGTTCCTAGTGCCAGCCCTGATGCCAGGAACACAAACCCTGCTGAAATCACTGCTTTGCCGCCGAACCGGGGAATGCACAGCTCGGAAATTTTGGCTCCGGCCAGGGTTCCTCCGATTAAGGGAAGGAGACGGAGTCCTGTTTCGAAAGCATCCGTTCCTTTCACAGCCTGGAAAAATTGCGGCAATCCGAACAGCAGCCCGAACATGGAGAAGGTTACGCCCGTAGCCAGAAGCGTTCCCCAGGTAAAGCTTCTGGAGCGGAACAGGGAAAAATCGACTAAT
>JAQSYT010000251.1 GCA_029256065.1 Paenibacillaceae bacterium | reverse complement strand
CTTCAATTGGCGGAGACAGCGGTTGGCTGGGCAACTGCGTTACTAAGCTGGATATGAAATTTCGAGTTTAATTTCCCGATCAGGCCGGATTTGATGCATTGTATATGAAAATTCATATATATTTCCTGGGATATGCCCATCCGGAGCCGATTATATATGAATTTTCAAGTATAACACTGCACTTAGGGCTAATTTGGTCTGACTGTATATGAAATTTCGAGTATAACCCTTACCTTTACAGGTGCCCGCCACACTTCCTGCTTTACTCCTTCTCAGGTGAACCCAGGAATATTTTACCCGCCGGAAGCCACTATGGTATGATGAAGCCACCAAATGACAGGAGGTTCAGGGATGACTGCTGCCAACCAATTGGATTTTCTGTATGACATGACGGAGGAGACCTCCACACGATTCGTCAGCTTTGTCGGCCCCAGCATAAAGCGCTTCGATTTGGCCGTTACATCCTCCGGCCGGTTCTTCGGCAAGAAGCTGGTGGCGGATCTGCAGACCGGAAAAATCGCCATACTCGGCCCTGATGACCTGGAGGAAGAGGGTTACCTGGAGCATATTTACCAGTTGGCCGCCGATGAGGCGGAGGAGCTGCGCGCCTTTCTGTCAGAAATCATCGGAGATATCAGCTTTACCGATATCTAGAGCAAACCGGCTCCCTGCCTGCTGAGAGCTGATGAGTTCCGATTCCGTTACAGCTATGCACAAAAAAAGCTGCTCACCTAGCCAATATGCGGCCAGGGAAGCAGCTTTATTCATTTCCTTAAATCTTCAGCACGCCGCCGGAGCTGGCATTGGTTACAAGCTTGGAGTAGCGGGCCAGGTAGCCCGTCTTCACCTTGGGCTCGAAGCCCTTCCAGGCTGCGCGGCGCTTCTCCAGCTCTTCATCGCTCACCTTCAGCATAATGGTGCGGTTAGCCAGATCGATCTCGATGGTATCCCCATCCTCGACGAAGGCAATGGGGCCGCCCTCTGCAGCCTCCGGCGAAGCATGCCCGATGCTGATGCCGCGGGAAGCTCCTGAGAAGCGGCCATCGGTCAACAGGGCCACCTTGGCGCCCAGACCCATGCCAACAATCTGCGAGGTAGGAGCCAGCATCTCCGGCATGCCGGGGCCGCCCTTAGGGCCCTCATACCGGACGATGACTACATGTCCGGCCTGAACCTTGCCGGAGGCAATGCCTGCCAGTGTATCATCTTGGGAGTCGAAGCAGATGGCCTTGCCCGAGAAGAAGCTGCCTACGGACTTGTCCACAGCGCCTACCTTGATGACGCAGCCTTCAGGCGCAATATTGCCGAACAGCACGGACAAGCCGCCCTGCGGGCTGTGGGGGTTGTCCAGCGGATGAATAACATCATGATTCTTGATCTCGCAGCCTTCCACATTCTCACGCAGCGTCTTGCCGGTAACCGTCAGACAGCTGCCGTCCAGCACGCCTTCCTTCTTGAACAGCTCATTCAGGATAGCGCTGATGCCGCCTGCATGATGGACGTCCTCAATATGATAATCAGATGCCGGAGCGATTTTGGCCAGATGGGGGACCACCTTCGCCTTTTCATTGATCCGGGCCACGGAATATTCGATACCTGCTTCCTGAGCCAGAGCCAGGGTATGCAGCACGGTATTGGTGGAGCCGCCCATCGCCATGTCCAAAGCGAAGGCATTGTCGATAGCCTGCTCCGTTACAATATCCCGGGGCTTCAGATCAAGCTCAATAATATTCATCAATTGCTTGGCGGAGCGCTTCACGAATTCCTTGCGCTCTTCCCATGTAGCCAGGATGGTGCCGTTGCCCGGCAGGGCCAGACCCAGACCTTCCGCCAGACAGTTCATGGAGTTTGCGGTAAACATGCCGGAGCAGGAGCCGCAGGACGGACAGCCGTAACGCTCCAGCTCTTCTAAGGTATTGTCGTCGATAATACCAGCCTGGTGGGCGCCCACACCCTCGAACACACTGTTCAGGTTGATGGAGCGGCCGTTCTTATCCTTGCCTGCCGCCATGGGTCCGCCGCTGACGAAGATGGTGGGGATATTCAGACGCAGCGCGCCCATCATCATGCCCGGAGTGATCTTGTCGCAGTTGGGAATACACACCATGCCGTCAAACCAGTGGGCAGCTACGACAGTCTCAACCGAGTCGGCGATGATTTCGCGGCTGGGCAGGGAATAGCGCATGCCGATGTGGCCCATGGCAATACCGTCATCCACGCCGATGGTATTGAATTCGAAGGGAACGCCGCCGGCCTCACGGATAGCTTCCTTGACGATTTTGCCGAATTCCTGAAGATGCACATGACCCGGCACGATATCAATATATGAATTGCATACCGCGATAAAAGGCTTCCCAAAATCCTCTTCCTTCACGCCTGCGGCCCGGAGCAGACTGCGGTGAGGCGCGCGGTCAAAGCCCTTGGTAATCATATCGCTGCGTTTCGAACCTTTTAACATGATGCAAAAATCTCCTTCCTACTGGGGTGTTTCTGAAAACCCGCTTGAGGGCAGCTTTTACCGTTCCCCTCGGAGTTAACAGACACACCCTTATCCATAGTTTTATGTTTTTACAATTTTAGCACGTTTAAGCGCAAAAGAAAATCCAAAATCACCGGGAGCCTTGCAGCGGTAAATATTTCAAAACCGGAAGCAGCAGCAGTCCCGCATAAGCTGCAGGGTACAAAAACCAGAAAGCGGCTGCCCCGGAGCTCATCGAGGGGTACTTGACCAAAACATGCATCAGTCTGTACGCAGGCGGCAGAAGCCAGGTAAGCCAGCCTGCCCAGTCCGGCAAAGCCGACTCCATACCGCCTGCAGCCAGCGCCAATGCCAGAAGAACCATAGCCATCACCAGTCTGCTGCGGGGGTTGCCCCCAAGCACAGCCAGCAGCCAGCTGATGAACGCACCCAACAAGAAGGACACCAGATGGCTGTAGAGGGCAAGAATAAGCTCCGCTGCACTAGGATTCCTCACGAAGGCCCCGGCAGCTACCGGAACCAGCGTCCCCCACAAGGAGAATGCTGCACCCCAGATTCCCAGCACCAGCATCCGCCCCCAAGCGTAACGCCTCCAGCCTCCGGCGTGGAGCATGGTCAGCTCACGCTGGACCCGGGCTTCCGCCCCTTCGGCCATAAAGCCGAACCACAAGGCACAGCCGAAGGCCAGCGCAGCCGTAACGCTGTAGCTCTCCAGCACTGGATTGGGCCGGACAGAGTACATCCACAGCACCACCAGCCCATAAAATACCGTTGGCATAAAATACCGGTTGGAGCGGTGCAGATCTATAAGCATATACTTGATCAGGGCAAGCATTATGTCTCCTCCCCTTTCGTCCAGTCTGTATCGGGCTCTGCAGCAGCCCATCCAACACCAGACTTCACAGCCTGCACCGCCAATACCTCTCCTCCCGCCTGCAGCACCGCCAGCAGCAGCTTATCCCGGAAGCGGGCCCGTGGTTGGAACCAAATCTCCCCATCCCGGTTTCTCCACGGACAGCCTTTACCCTGCCGGACGGCGATTTCGGCAGCCATTCTCCAGTCCACACCCCGTGACCGCACCATTACCCATTGCTCCATTTCCACCGGCGGCTCCAGCTCCCGCATTTCCACCGCCCCTTGCCCATCCAAAACAAGCTGCCGGTTGGCCACCCGCCCCGCAAGCACCGGCTCATGGGAGGCAAACAGCAGGCCTGTCCCGGCGGATTGCAGCTCCCGCAGAATGCGGATCAAATCCTCCTGGGCAGCCACATCCAAGCCGGAGAAGGGTTCATCCATCAGCAGCAGAGCAGGCTGCTCCAGCATAGCCTGCATGATCCCCACCTTCTGAAGCATCCCCTTGGAAAAAAAGCGTATGGGCGCATCCTTGGCTTGCTCCAGCCCGCACAGCGCCAGGAGTTCTCCAGCCCGCGCCCGGAGCTGCCTCTTGTCCATACCGCGCACCGCTCCCATATGGGTCAGATATTCAACCGGACTGAACCGCAAAATAGGCATCCGTTCCGGCACCAAGCCGATGCGGCGGCTTAATCCGCCTCTGGCAGCACCACTGAAATCCGAGTCTTCGTCCAACAACCGGACAGTTCCTGAATCCGGTGGCAGAAGCCCGGCCACAATCCGCAGCAGAGTGCTTTTCCCGCTGCCATTTGGGCCAGAAAGCACAGCAGCTTCAGCGGAAAACAAGGTGAAACTCACCTCACGCAGCACCGTACGGCCTCCGAACTGCTTGCACAGCTTTTGTACCTCCAATAATGGCGTCATTAAAGTTCATCCCCGCTTTGTTCAATATGAAAACCGCCTCGCCCAAAGGAGCGAAGCGGCTTATACAGCGTAAAACATATCCAGTTGCGTGACAAGCTTCAGCCCTGCCGTTAGTCCAGCCGGAAAATCTGGATGGTGCGGAGCATCTGGCCGGAAACCTGGCTCATTCTGTCGGCTTGGTCCGTCATCTCCTGAATGGAGGAGATCTGCTCGTTCATGGAGGCGGAAACCTCCTCCGTCCCGGCAGCGGACTGCTGGGTAATAGCGGAAATATTCTCGATGGCGGTGGAAATTTTCCTTGCACCGTCCAGCATAATCACACTCTCCTGATTGAAGCTGTGGATCGACTCGGTTATGTATTGGATGCTCTGGACAATCTCGTTGAACACCTGTGCGGTTTCTTCAATCATGCCGCTTTGCATGTTGACAATCTCTTCATTAGCCTTAATATTCTCACTGGCTTCCTTCACGCCGCTTTGGATCCGGTTGACCAGATTGAACACTTCCTTGGTAGCTTGGGTGGATTCCTCCGCCAGATTGCGAACCTGCTGGGCGACAACGGCGAAGCCTCTGCCATGCTCTCCGGCCCGGGCCGCTTCAATGGAAGCGTTCAGCGACAGAAGATTCGTCTGCTCGGCGATATCCTTGATGGTGCGGGTGATCTTGGTGATGCCCTCCGCCTGCTTGGCCAAATCCTTGATGGTGGCGGCTACAGCCAGGGTAGCGGCAATATTGCTCTTCATCCCCATGCCTTGCCCCTCTACGGCGTTGCGGCCTTTTTCTACCAGAGTAATCATCAGGCCCGACTTGTCATTCATGGACTTGGCGGAATTAGCGAAGCTCTCCACCTTGCCTTCTATATCGCGTACAGAGCCGGTCATATCCGAAACATCCTCCGAAATGGAGCTTGCGCCCACGGCCAGCTCGTTGGTGGACACCGCCACCTGGCCCAATACATCCCGGAACTCCTGGCTTTTATTGCGGATGTTGATGGTAGTATCGGACACCTGTCTGGCAATGCTGGTGGTATCCTTCAGAATGCCCCGCAGCTTGTCGATCATCTGGTTCAAGGCGTTGCCCAAATCGCCGAAGGCGTCATTGCTCTCAATGCGCACCTTTTGGGAAAAATCCCCCTTCGCCACATTCATGGCCACCCGTGTCATATGCTCCACCGTTTCCGTAAGCTTGGATTCGATCATGCGGATCAGCGGAAATGCAATACCCAAGGTCAGAACTAATTGGATGATCCATTCCAAGAAGGTATGTCCCAAAATAAAGGTTTTGATTAACTGCAGAAGCTCTGCGACCCCTAACAACCCGTAGCAACCCACCAGTAATTTTTTGCGGAAGGACCAACTGTTCATAAAGTCCATGAAGCCCACTCCTCTGCCGACAAAATGAAAACGATTTCTTTACCAAATATTATAGCATTGAAAAATTTTCTGGTCTATGTCGAAATTCGGTCAATTTCCAGCTTCAAACATTGTGAAACCATCTCCGGAATGCAATAATGGAGAGTAGGTGAAAAACAGATATCCGATTTTCAAAGAAAAAGGTGAACGTATGAACCAACAGCATCTTTTGCTGATCGACGGCTTCAACCTGCTCAGCAGGGCGCATTTTGCGACATCTTACAACAGAGCCAATGATCAATTGAAAAATAAGAACGGGATTTACAACAATGCGCTTCGGGTGTTCTATCAGAAGCTGTTCAACCTGATCCGGGAGCACCGGATCACCCATCTGTCCGTCTTATGGGACGTGAAGCGGGAGGAAACCAGCCGCAGGCAGAAATACGCCTCCTACAAAGCTACCCGGACGGAGCTGCCCGAGCCGCTGTTGGACCAATATCTCAGCTGCCGGGAAATTCTGGAGGGCATCGGTGTGCACCAGCTGTCCCTGCCCCCTTATGAAGCGGATGACCTGCTGGGTGCCTTCTCCTG
Organism: Paenibacillaceae bacterium; assembly: GCA_029256065.1. Taxonomy (GTDB): domain Bacteria; phylum Bacillota; class Bacilli; order Paenibacillales; family NBRC-103111; genus Paenibacillus_AR. The sequence continues at coordinate 1,520 of JAQSYT010000251.1, read as the reverse complement.
CAGATGGCCCGTAGACCACTGCTTCATCTACAGCAATGACCGGGATCTGCTCCAGCTGTTAAGCGAAACCTCCTCCCAGATCATCGCCGGCAAACAGGGCGAAACGGTCTACACCTGCGGACATTTCCAGGCGGATTACGGGATTCTGCCGGGACAGTGGACAGATGTGAAGGCACTTCTCGGAGACAACAGCGACAACATTCCCGGCTGCCCGGGCATTGGAGAGAAATCTGCCCTGCCTCTAATCCAGCAGTATGGCACTCTCGAGAGCTTATACGCCTCCATCGACCAACTGGAGCCGCACTTGAACAAACATAAGAAAAAACTGGTGGCCGGACAGGAGCTCTGCTTCTTAAGCAAGGAGCTGTCCACCATCATTGTGGATATTCCCGAGCTTGCCGACATTCCTCTGGAGGCTCTCCGGTTGAATATCCGGCTTGATCTCCTGCGGTCCTCCATGGAGCAGTACGATCTGAATATTAAACTGGACGCTTCCCTGGGAGCTTAATAGCCCCCCCCCAAAAGTGACGGGATGCTCCGAAGCTAATTCCTGGTACTTTTGGGGGAGCCCACGAATAAACGTGCAAGCCACTGCATTTCCATAAAAACCTCACTTTTGTCCGGCACAGCCGCGGCATGGAACAAACAGGCCTGTTCTGCCAATATCCGGCAAAACAGGCCTGTTTGCATCTTTTTATTCCTATGGAGAATGATTCTATAAAATATCCAGTGCGATCTTCACAACGACCTTCTTCACGGAGTCAGCCTTATCTCCAGCTGCACACAGCGGACGGTGGATGTCATCCGGGAAAAAGACAGCAAACATGCCGGGACGCAAAAGCACATCGGTTTCATCCTTCACATCGGTGTAGAAGGCAATATCCCGGCTGCCCAGATAATCCTCGGACGGCACCGAATCCGCAGAACGGCGTGCTACCCCGATGACTTCTCCTGCGCCGCTGGCCAGATATTGAATATCAATATACCGGTCGTGGGCCTCCGGCTTGCGGTCCTGCTTGGGCTCCGTCTCGGCTACGGAGACCAGTGCGAACATTTTGTCCCCGTCGATTTCGTAACGGCCGACCTCCAGCTCCTCCGGGCGGTTCTCCTGGATGAATGCCATTCCTTTTGCCAGCGCCTTGGAGTAGATATGCGCTTCCTTTTTCCACGAATCCAAATTACCTACGATCATTGCGGAGTGCACCTCTTTATCATAATTGGTTGAAGCCGGCAGCGGGAGACTGTCTTAAGACAGCCCCTTGCGCTGGCCGGCTTCTTCTGAGAAAACGATTTTATGCCAAAGCTTCTGATTCGGCCGTTTCCTTGTACAAGGACTGGAACAGGTCCACCATCTTCACATGCTTGCGCAGAGATTTCTCGTGGATCAGGTTCAGCTTGCCGTTGTCCAGGGAACCGAATACCCGAATCAGGTCCTCGTTCTCATGACTCCAGTCGAAGCCGTCGAAAATCTGCAGGCATTGCAGACCCTTTTCGTCGTATTCGCCGTTTTTGAACAGGTG
>JAQSYT010000250.1 GCA_029256065.1 Paenibacillaceae bacterium | reverse complement strand
ATATGCGCGATGTGGTGCAGCCCATGCGCGATGAGCTGACACGCTTAGGCGTGGAGGAGCTGCGTACCCCGGAGGAAGTAACAGCGGCTTTGGATATTCCGGAGGGAACGGCGATTGTGGTGGTGAACTCCGTATGCGGTTGCGCCGCGGGCAACGCCCGTCCGGCTGTGGCTGCAGCCCTGCAGCACAGCAAGCTGCCGGACCGGCTGTACACCGTATTTGCCGGACAGGACAAGGAGGCGACAGCCAAGGCCCGTGAATATTTCGCGCCTTATCCGCCGTCCTCCCCCTCCATTGCCATCCTGAAGGACGGCAAGCTGGTTCAACTGATTGAACGGCACCGGATCGAGGACCGCACCGCCGGCGAAATCGCCGCCGATCTTAAGGATGCTTTTGACCAATACTGCTAAGAGACTGCGACGAGAAGCGTAAAGCAAGAAAATTCTCGCAATTGGTCCGTTCCGGATTTACGGGACGGACTTTTTGACATTTTGGGACTTTGCGGACAATGAACCGCTCCTTAAATTTAGTCGCAAATGCAAAAATGCAGTTCATGGCGGTTCAGTTTATGGTTTTGATCCCGGCATAATGCAAAAGTGCAGTTAATTACCTTTCTTTCTCTCCCAGTCCGCATTTCTGCCCAAAATAACTGCATTTTTGCAGGATCGTTGTCCAAAACAGGAGATTTGGCGGGAAATAACTGCACTTTTGCAGGATAGCCAAGGGGAGGGAAAGCCCAAAAGGGCAAATGTAAGGAAATGGCTTAAAATAAGGAAAGATCAATCTGTGTATAATCTGTTCCACTCTTGAAATCCTCACCGGGAGGTCTATACTAGAAGCAGACAGATTTTTGAAGTGAGGTTATATGACCTGGCTGGCGGAGAAATGAATATATGTGAAATTCTATAACTATCCCAGTAACGGATGCTCACAAATTTCAAGATGAAGGGTGGATGGACCATGAGCCTGCAGGAGGAGATTATCGCCCGTTTCGGGGTGAAGCCGGCAATTGATCCGGATCAGGAAATCGGGAGGCGTGTGGACTTCCTTAAAGCTCATGTCAAACAGGCGGGAGCCCGCGGCCTGCTCATTGCCATCACCTGTGAAACAGACAGTGCGGTAGCGGCGGCCCTGTGCAAACGGGCTGCCGACTCCCTGACAGAGGAGCAAGGCAGCACTTTTATGGTGGTGGGTGTGCTCCAGCCTTACGGGGAGGAGCCGGAGCTGGAAGCATGCTACGCCATGGCTCAAGCCCTGGGTCTTGGGCACATCATCGAAACCAATACGGAAGATGCGGTGAACGAAATGGCCCTGGAGTCGGAATTCGGCCTCAAATCCATGGGCATCCACCAGCACTTAAGCCGCGGCGGCAAGGAGCGGGTGAAGGCACGTACCCGGAGAATCATGCAGGGTGCCCTTGCCGGGGAACTGAACCTGCTGGTGGCAAGCGCGGATCAAGCCGCTAAGGCGGCAGCGGGAATGTCCGGCGATGAGACTTGGGGAGGCGCCAATGTCAGGCCGTTGGCCTCCCTTACCGGCAGCCAGGTACTCCAATTGGCAGGCATTCTTGGGATCCCGACTGATGCGGCCGCCAAACCTGAAGCTTATGCAGGGTTTCTCGGGGCAGGCGTAAGTCTGGAGCAGTGGAGCCTTTATCTGGAGGGCGGCACTCTGCCAGATGCATCCCTGCAAAGGCTGGAGGAGCAGTACCGGCGCACTCTGCACATGCAGGCGCCTCCTCCGGGAATCTGACGGGGCCGGAATCCTTCCTCCGGCTTTAGGGAACCCTACCCTTCAGGAAGGGAGGGAACCTGTCATGGATAAGGAAGAAATCAGGGAACTTGAGCCCAAGTATATAGGCAATACCCGTCATTTGACAGAAGGGGAAGCAGCGGAAATTATGCATGACCCTGCGAATGACGAGGACGAAAACGACGCATTGAGCAAATTCTCTCTTGCGGCGCTTGCTTTCGCAGCCCATGAAAGTGGCAATAACGGCGGTGGAACAGGTTCGCAATAAAGCAGGCTGTGCCCTGCACCGAAGAGAAAAGTCCGACGCATCCGGCCAAAACCGGAGACGGCGGACTTTTTTTGGCTTTTTGATGCGATCTATATAGGATGGAGCCTCCGCCAGGCAAAAAAAACGCATCTGGTCTTGGTAAGTGTCCGCGGATGATGTAAACTGGTAAAATAATGCCGGTTTTGTAAAACCCAAAAGAATAACAGGCAGGATAACATATGCTTTCAATGCGAACGGAGGCTGCGGTTTGATCAGGGGCATCGGGATGGACTTGGTGGAAATAGACCGGGTCAAATCATTTATGGAAGGCCAATCCGGGGACAGGTTTGTCAGCCGTGTGCTGACCGCCGGGGAGAAAAGGCTGGTATCGGAGCGGAATACAAGAGCTGCGGAGTTTGTGGCCGGACGTTTCGCCGCCAAGGAAGCGGTTGTGAAGGCGTTGGGCACCGGCATTGGCGCAACCGTAGGCCTGCAGGATATGGAAATTTTGCCGGATCAGGGCGGAAGGCCCACTGTTGTGCTGTCTTCCGGTGCGCTGGAGCGGCTGGGTTACAAGCCGGGTGTCCTTAAGCTCCATCTCAGCATCACGCATACCCGGGACTATGCCGCGGCATATGCCGTGGCCGAAACTGCCGACGGCAACTAATAGGCTAAACCGGAGGAAGGATTATTTTTTGGTGGCCAGCCAGTCTGTCAGCAATTTGATTTCTTCCTCGCTGAGGCGGTCCTTGTAGGCAATCATGCCGTTGCCGCCGTTCATAATCTTGTTCTTAATCTGGTCCGGAGTAAGGGTGGCGCCGACCGTGTCCATCTTCGTGTTGGCCATGGTGCCCTCCAGCTGCGGGCCGTGGCAGACCATGCAATTTTTCTTGTACAGCTCAACGGCCGCTATGACATTGGGATCTGTGGAGTCTTCATCCACCACCGGTTGTGCGGATTTGCCGCCGGAAGTTCCGCAGGCTGCCAGCATTACCGCAAGGGCGGCGGCGGTCAGAGCGTGAACAGCCCATTTAGTAGGGAATTTATGCATTTCCGAAGGTTCCCCCTCTCATCGAACAAGAATGGGCAGGCTTATCTGCTGCTTATTTCCAATATACGCCAAACCGGCGGAGCAAGGCAAACATAACGGACATTAACGTCTGCCGTGCAGACGAAGCATACAGGCAAATGAAAGTGAGGAGAAGCAGCATGAATCGGGCATTATCTGCAAGTTCCCGTCCTGAGCTCATCCATGATCTGGAAGCGGGTACTTTCGATTTAATCATCATCGGAGGAGGAATTACGGGAGCGGGAATCGCATGGGACGCAGCCAAACGGGGACTCAGGGCAGTCCTGATCGAGCAGGGCGATTTCGCATCCGGAACCAGCAGCCGCTCCACCAAGCTCATTCACGGCGGGCTCAGGTATTTGAAGAAGGGCGAGGTCAGTCTGGTTAAGGAGGTAGGCCGGGAGAGGGAGTGGCTTTACGGAAGCGCTCCCCATTTGCTTACACCGGCTCCTATGCTCCTTCCACTGTACAAAGGCGGCACCTTCGGTTATTGGAGCGCGTCTATCGGTCTTGCGGTTTACGACCGACTGGCCGGCGTGCTGAAACAAGAGCGGCGGGTTATGCTGCGAGCCGGGAGAGCGGCCAAGCAGGAGCCCTTGCTCAAGGGAGAGGGCTTAAAGGGCGCAGGGCTTTATTATGAATACCGCTCCGATGATGCCCGCCTGACCATGGAGGTGCTGAAAACGGCTAACCGCCACGGAGCGCTGGCCATCAATTATATGCAGGCAGTGGATTTTCTGTATTACAAATCCAAGGTTTGCGGGGTTACTGCCATTGACCGGCTGACCGGCATGGAAGTGGAGATCAGGGCCAAGAAGGTGGTCAATGCTGCAGGCCCGTGGGTGGACCTGGTGCGGGCCAAGGATCATGCCATCCGGGGCAAAACCCTGCTCCTGACGAAGGGCATCCATTTGGTTGTGAGCCACAGCAAACTCCCGGTGAAGCAGTCGGCCTATTTCGATGCGCCGGACGGGCGGATGATTTTTGTTATTCCCCGTGGCAAAAAAACCTACATCGGCACCACCGATACGGTGTTTACCGGCGATCCTAATCTTGTCCGGGTGACAGAAAGTGACCAGGAATATCTGTTGAAGGCAGTGACGGAGATTTTCCCTCGGGTGAAGCTGACCGCCAATGATGTGGAATCCATGTGGGCGGGCTTGCGTCCGCTGATCCATCAGGAGGGCAAAAAACCTTCGGATATTTCCCGGAAGGATGAAATTTGGGAATCCCCCTCCGGTCTGATTACAATAGCCGGGGGCAAGCTGACCGGCTTCCGCGTAATGGCCGAAAAAACCGTGGACACGATTACGGACCGCATCGCATCCGAGTCCAGACAGACCTTTGCCCCGTGCACCACAGACAGGGAGGTCATCAGCGGAGGTGACTGCGGGCGCTGCGAAACCTATGAGGAGCTGCGGGAGCAGCTGCTGGAGCATGGTGTCAAGCGCGGGCTGACCGCCAAGGCGGTTAATGAGCTGCTGGACCGGTACGGCTCCAATTTGCCCAAAATCTATACACGCCTGGCAGAACTCGATGCTGGCTTCCGTACATGGAAGTCTGAGCCGCTGGCAGCTAAACGCTCCCCCCGCATCGATTATGGCAGACACTCTGAAGCCGGGCGGACAGGAGAGGGCAGCAGAAGCCGGAGGATGCAGGAAAACGCAGCACAGGCGGTTGTGCCGGACAGCGCCAAAAGACACGCAGCTGCCGAGCTCCGGGAGGAAGGATCAGGGCGGTCACCTGCCGCAGCCGAAGAAAGGAACCCTACCGCTCCCGGATGGGAAAAGGAAAAGGAAAAGCTGCCGCAAGCCGGTGCGGGAATGCTGCGGAAGGATGAGGGAGCCGTTCGGAGCTCCGCAACGGGTGGCCCATCTGCCGGCCGTAAGCCGGCCACCCCGGAGAACGGCAAGATGAGCGCCGGGGAACGGGCGGCCTGGATTGAGGAGTGGAACCGGCGGGAGCAGCAGGCGGCTGCCGCCTCCAATGCGGAGGAGCGGGCCCGCTGGATCAGGGAATGGAACCAACGGAAGCGTCTTGCCGGAGAGGATGAGCTGGGGCTGAGTGGCGGATCAGCGGCGGAGCTTGTTGAAGCAGAGGGCGGAGCGGCTGGAGCAGGAGCTGCTCCGGAGAGCCCGGAGGTTATTGCAGAGTGGGAACGGCAAAATCCTAGCGAAGCTGCGCCTGTCCGTTCTGAAGCTGTATCCGGTTATGTGGAGGATGCTTGGCGCCAGCTGGAGGAGCTGACCGGACAGCTGCACCATGAGGAGCCGCAGCGGCAAGGCGGCATATCTGCTCGGGATGAAGGCTATGAACGGGCCGCTGCAGAGCCGCAGGGCCGGGATGCTGGCGAGGGCTTGCGCAGGCGGAGCCAGCCAGAGGTTTCGGAGGAGTGGAGCGGAACGGATGGCGATGCTCCATGGAGCGCATCCGGGGCTGATGCAGAATGGCAACTGTCAGAAGCAGACGTCCGGCGGGACGGAGCCTATGGGGCTGCTGAGGAGGATGGAGCGTACAGAGCTGCGGAAGAGGCCGGAGTTACTCCAGCGGATGAAGGCTGGGAGGATGAGGCTCAGAGCGGTTGGCCCAATCCGGCTGCTGATTTGGCAGATGGTTCCGGTGCGGCCTCAGGCTTGGGCGGGGAAGAGTTCTATTACCGGAATGACGCTGTAGAACCTGAAGCGGGGGATGTAACGGAAGCGGATGGGTACTTCAACTCGCTGGAGTATAAGCTGCTGAAGGCGGAGGTCCACTATTGTGTGGAGGAGGAAATGGCCGCGCAAGCGTCGGATTTCCTGATCCGCCGAACGGGACTGCTCTACTTTGACCGGGAACGGGCGGAGGAAATCGCCATCGATGTAATTGAAATTATGGCGGAGCTCCTCAACTGGAGCGACCGTGAAGTGGTGAACCAGAAGCTGCAGCTTGCCAAGGAATGGGAGCTGGCTACCACCGCTTTTAAGTGGGAGCAGGATTAAGCGGCAGGGCTTGTTGAGGTACACATGCCCAGATCCGCAAACTGCAACAGGCCATCCGGCAGAGCTGGAGGCCTGTTTGTTTGCTTGTTATGGGAGCAGGTGCACGGGGCAGGAGCCGGCTGCGAGTGGTTGGAATTGGTGGCTTGAGGCGAGAGCAGGTTGCAGGAGTGGATTTTGGTTGCTGGAAACGAGAGTGGGTTGATACCAAGTGGAGCTGGTGCCTGGCCGGACTGAGGTTCCGCTATTTTGCGAAAACACGGCTATTTTCCCTTTTCAAGGACAGAGGATCCGTTATTGATTGAAAAAGAGCCGGTTTGAGCGCTGCCGGGAGCTATTAGCGGATCGTATGTCCGCGAAATTCTCTGGAAGTCTCAAAAACGAAAAATAACGGAACGTCAGTCCGGATAGATCAGCACCGCACCGGAGGTTAGAGGCTGTCAGGAAGCTGGTGCTGGCGGCAAACCGGTGGTGGTTATTCGTCCTTCCGGCTGACGGGAGCCAGCCTGTTGCGCTTGGCGTAGTCACGGGGGGAGATGCCTTCGATTTTTTTGAAAATCCGGCTGAAATAAAATTCGTCAGCGTACCCTACGCTTTGGGCGATGGCCTTCAGCCGGTAATCCGAGAGGGCCAATAGCTCCTTGGCCCGGTCTATGCGCAGATGGGTCAGATATTCGATGGGGCTGTAGCCGACGGATTTTTTGAACAGACGGGAATAATGGCTGGCACTTAAGCCTGCCATGTGGGCGAGGCCCTCCAGGGTCAGCTGCTCCTGATAATGGCTGATCATGTAATCCTGGGTATGGTCAATGGCCACGGTGGTATCCCCGGCAATCTGCTGGGCACGAAAATCCTGCAGCAGAGACAGCAGAAATTCGTGGAGATGGATGCCACGGCGCATGGCGGTCATATGGCCGCGGCGCTGCCATAATTTATCCAATTGCTCCATCAGGTGGATCAGCTGCGGCGTATTATGAACTGTGTAGACACCCTCCATAGGAAACGGGCATTCCTCGGCGGACCGGGTAATCCACTGCTCTTTTTCCCAATAGGCTTCTGTATAATGGAACCGCAAAAAATAATACTCCAACGGGTTATCGGGCTCATGGCTGCGTTCGATGCGCATGCCGGGATGATGGAAGAAAATTTTTCCCGGTTCAGCAGGGTAGGGGGTGCCGTTGATGGTAAAGGTCCCTTTCCCTTTAACAATGAGCCAGATGGAATGATATTTCATCACTACAAGAGGCCGCTGCCAGTCGCGGGCGGCTTTTTGGTGTCCGATGAGCAGGATGGTGATAACCAGCCGGTTCAGCCTGGCGGCCAGGTCTCCAATATTCAGCATGGGCTGCCTCCAATTTGAGTTGAAATTGTCTGTAAAACATGAGACGCTATCCTGAAATAACACTGGTCCCTGCCAGAGGCTGGGTGGTGTTATGGAAGCTCGAAGTCGGTGAAGCCGGTCTGAGGGCTATTCATCAAAACGTCGTAAGCGTTCTAAGCTGCTTGTAAGGAAAGTATAAGTTTTGGCTTGTAGTAAAAGCAATATGCTTCAGCGAAAAGCTTTTTACGGCGCGATGTAATCTGTTGTCGGAAATAGAGACAGAGCCGGAGCAGCTTGAGAGCAGAAGGCGGCAAAGCGGCCTATACGCTGGAAAAACAGCGCATTCAAGCTGCAAG
>JAQSYT010000249.1 GCA_029256065.1 Paenibacillaceae bacterium | reverse complement strand
CTTTTTTCATACCGTTCGTCCGTGACCACCACCGCATCCTTGCCGAAGCCGATAAGATGGTTCTCGTCATACGGATGCAGGTAGTCGCTGTAGCCGGGGATTTTCAGCTGCCCCAGAATGGAAGGGGCCGCAGGGTTGGAGAGATCCAGCACAAACAGCGGGTCTACTTTCTGGAACGTGACCATGTATCCCCGGTTGCCCATAAAGCGGACGGAATAGATGCTCTCCCCGGGAGCAATCCCCTCGATTTGTCCGGCTGCGCCCATTTCCTCGTTGAGCACATACACATTGTTGGTGAGCATCTCCCCGGCTCTGCTCCATTCTTTGCCCTTGGTGGTGGCGATGCGGAAATAGCCGTTGTGCTCATCCATAGAAAACTGGTTCAGCACCGTCCCCGGCACACTGCCCTTGGCCGAAAACCTTACCTTGCCGTCATCAAGGAGGAACTTGTATACCTCTGTGGTTTCCTCTACGTTGATTTTGACCAATTTGGTGGCTGCTTCGGCTTCTTCCTTCACCATCGGCTTTACCTGCTCCTGGCTGACCTGACGGCGGGGGAGGGCGGCATACAAATGATCCGCTGATGCAAACACATTGTCTGCCGAGCCCAGGTATACGGAGACATCCACAGGCGTTTCAGAGGAAGCCGTGTTGATCCCTGCCACCACCAGGTACGCGCTATAAAGAGACTCGGGGAAGTACCGGATATCCCCGTATTGCACTTCCGTCCATTGCCCGGTGCGGGCTGCCGAATCCCTATAGGAAGGCGCGGCAGGTGCTCCCGGAGTTTCCTGCATAACCGCATAACGGTTCAAATACCGGTTGGCGATCACATACACCACATCACCGATTCTGCGGGAGGAAACATAGCTGCCCTCCGTCTCTACTTCTCTCATCAGCTTGGGAGCCTTGCGGTCACTGATGTCGTAGACCAGAGTTTTTACTGTGGAGGTGGTGCCAGGAGCAATCAGCCGTTTGGCCATTGGTTCAACCGCCGGCATGCTATCAACGGCGGAGGAGGCCTCAGAGCGCTGGACATCCGTCTGTCTGCGGGAGGTTCCAATAACCGTAAGGCGGTCCCCGTCTACGTAAATTTCCTGCGGACCGAATGCGGCATCATCCAGAGTAATCACCGACTCCAGCGCCAGCTGGTCGCCGGGCACGGCTCTGGCGATAATGATCCGCTTGCCGTTTACCTGGTAGAGGAACTGGCCGTCGGTTTTCACCACATCGCCTTCATCCACACCCTCTACCTGCACGTTGGTAGCAGAGTAGTCCGGATTCCCGGACGAACCGCCTTCAGCCCTCTTTTCAACAGAGCTTGCCGCCACATCGGCGGTGCTGCTATTGAGCTGCACCGACACCCGGTCTGTCAGTCCAATCACAAGATCCGGACCCTGTGCAGCTGCCAAAAGCTCCTTCAGCTTGGCGTAGCTGCCCACGGCAGGGAGCAAGTAGTTCTCAGACTCTGCGGTAACACGCTTGGCGTTGCCGTCCCACTTCACCGAGGTGCCGAAGGCTTCGGCAAAGAAGCGCAGGGGCACCAGCACCGTGTCCCCGTCCCGGACCGGCACCGCCGCCAGTTGGACGGCAATGCCGTTTTTCTCCGCGTTGATGTCTCCGGGTCTAAGCACAACCCGGCTCCCGTCCTTGGCCGCAGTGATGGAGCCGTCGGCGCCGTCATAGGCCACTGTCGCTCCCAAAGCCTCGGCAATGCTCCGCAAAGGGACCAGCAGGGTGCCTCCGGCAAGCCGTGGCGGCACATCAAGGGCAAGAGCCTGTCCGTTCACCTCCACCGTAAAGCCGTCCAGAACCGTGGAAGATGCCGCTGCGGCCACTGCCGGTGGGGGCACGCTATCCGGCCCGGCCGCTTTTGTTGATGCGCTTTGCATGAGGATTGCCGGCAGCGCTGTTCCCGCCAGCAAGGCGGCGATGATAAGAGCTGCTGCTTTTCGTTTCATAAAAAATTCCTCCTTTGGATTCATCCGTTAGTCATCAAGTTTGACCTTCAGACGAAACCCGGCTGGAAAATGTTGCAGAAGCCGCAGCTTGAATGGCTATTCCTCAAATACGATACTTTTGCGGATACCATGGCGCTCCCGGCTCCTCCACTGTCCCGGTGTAATTCCCTCCAGACGTTTAAAAATCCGGCTGAAATGCTGGATGGTTTTGAAGCCGCAGGCTTCCGCAATCTCTTTAAGCGAAGCGTCCGAGTAAGCCAGCCGATCCTTGGCCAGGCTGATCCGCACCTGCATCCGGTAAGCGGGAATGGTGCAGCCCTTATAGGACCTGAACAGCTGGCGCAGGTAGCTCTCGCTGTAATTCATCCCAGCGGCCATCTCCTTGACGGTCCAGTCTCCTGCCGCATGGTTCCGCACCCATGCTTCCGCCAGCTTGGCGGACTGGTTAGTACACTCCAGGTCTACCGTATTGCCGAAGGCTGCGGGGGAAGGGGGCGGCATATCCCCGGGCAGGGAGCCTGCAGCTGTACGGGCCAGCCGGTAAAGCAGCTCCGCCAGGTGGAGCTTGGCCACCTCCTTATAATACGCCTCCTGCTCCGCACCCTCCTTGCGGATCCGGTCCAGCAGACGGACCAGCTCGGCTCCGGCTGACAGCAGGCGGGAGGGGACCGGGGCAACAAGCCTTTCCAGCTCCGGGTCACGGATTTCGAACTTCAGATCCAGGGTTTTCAGCGGGGAGCGGGGCGAGGCCTTCAGCCCGTGGAGCACACCCGGTCTGATCCAGAACAGCGTGCCGGGCAAGGCCTCGCTGATCCGACCGTCCTCCTGGAAAAGTCCCTTTCCCTCCGCAATCCAAATCACCTGATAAAAGGAATGGGCATGGGGCAGCAGCCGTTTGCCCTTGTCGTAATCATACCTGGCCGTCCAAAGAATGTTTACACCGTCTAATGCCATGCTTCACGCCTCCCGGGCATCGGTTTGGACCATAACATCATTATACCGGATAACCGGACGGTGTACGCTCCGGAATATACTTAGGGCGAACCGAATATCCAGCCTCGGCAAAAAAAAGGAGGACACTTTCCATGCCCATCAGCCCTTTGATTATCAGTCCCTTGTTTCCGCGTTATGAGGAGCACAGCCCCCTAGTCCCTGTTTGGTGCATCACCCCCGCCGGAGGCGGGCTGCACCGCTTCTTCGACACCTCACCGGTAAGTCCGTCGGGACGCTATCTGGCGGTGCTGCGTCTACCCAAGCTGGAGCGGGCCAATCTTCCCGGCGAAGCGGCGGAGGTTGTCCTGGTGGACCTGCACACGGCCGAGGAGCGGATTTTGGCCTCCACCATCGGCTGGGAGCCCCAGCTTGGCGCCAATATCAACTGGGGGACGGATGATAAGTCTCTATACTTCAATGATGTGGACCCGCGATCCTGGCAGCCCAAGGTGGTGCGCATCAACCCTTTCACCGGGGAGCGGCGGCTGTATGAGGGCTCCATCTACCGGATATCTCCCGACGGCCGGACCATTATTTGCGCCGATGCAGCTGCTATGAGGCGCACCCAGTTCGGCTACGGTGTCGTATTGCCGGATGAGCGGGTGCCCCGGCGGCGCGGCTTCGCTGCGGATGACGGGCTGTATGCCATAGACACCGACACAGGAGAGCGGAGGCTTTTGGTTTCCCTCCGCCAGGTGATGGAGCAGGCGGTGCCTGTCGCGGAGCGCCGCCAATACGAGGACGGAGAGCTATACGGCTTCCACTGCAAGTTCAATCCCCAAGGGGACAGGCTGCTTTTCACCATGCGCTGGTTCCCCACGGTACCCGGGGAGCCCTGGAACCGGATTGCCGCCGGACTCCACTTCTGGGTGGTCACCATGCGGCCGGACGGTACCGGCATCCGGGTGGCCGTGGGACCGGAGCAATGGATCAAGGGAGGGCATCATATCAACTGGTGCCCCGACGGGGAACATCTGTCCATGAACCTGAAGCTGTACGGGGATGACCGGCTGCTTCTGGCGCAGGTGCGGTATGACGGAACCGGGCTGCGCTCCATCACCGAGGCTGTGCCCGGCTCCGGCCATCCCACCGTCCACCCGGACGGACGCCATATTTTGACCGATACGTATGAAAAAGAACCTGTGGCCTACGGCGACGGCACGGTTCCGCTGCGCTGGATCGATCTTCAGACAGGCTCCGAGGTTGCTGTCGTCCGCATCAATGTGGCCCATCATGCGGCCAAGAACCAATCCTTCCTGCGGGTGGACCCGCACCCCGCCTGGGCCCCCGACAACCGACATGTGGTATTCAACGGGTATGTGGACGGGGACCGGCGCGTATTTATTGCAGACATGGGCCCCCTATTGGGACTCAGCTAAAAAAAGCCCCCGCCCGTCCGGCACTTTGCCGGAGAGGCGGAGGCTTGCAGAGCGCCGCGGCTTATTGCACCAGCGCTTCCATTTGTTCGATCAGGTTCTTGAATACATCCATAGCCTGGCGGATTGGCTCAGGAGAGGACATATCCACGCCGGCCTTCTTCAGGATGTTAAGAGAGAAGTCGCTGCCGCCGGATTCCAGGAAGCCCAGATACCGGTCAACTGCAGGCTGGCCTTCATCCAGGATCTGCTTGGAGAAGCTGGTGGCGGCGGAGAAGCCGGTGGCATATTTGTAGACATAGAAGCTGTTGTAGAAATGGGGAATCCGCGCCCATTCCATCTCGATGTCCTTATCTACCGCCATCTCTGTGCCGTGGTACTTCACGTTGAGATCGTAGTAGATTTTGCTGAAATCCTGGGGAGTCAGGGACTCTCCGGCTTCGGCGCGGGCGTGGACCAGCATTTCGAATTCGGCGAACATGGTTTGCCGGAAGACAGTGGTCCGGAACTGGTCGGCATAGTAGGTGAGCAGGTACATTTTTTCCTTGGGGTTGGAGGTTTTCTTCAGGAGATAGTCCATCAGAAGCGCCTCATTCAGGGTGGAGGCCACCTCCGCCAGGAAAATGGTGTATTGGGCGTAGCGGTAATCCTGATGGGTATCGGACAGGTAGCTGTGCATGGCATGGCCCATTTCGTGGGCAAGGGTGAACATGCTGTTCAGATTGTCCTTATGGTTCAGCAGCACGTAAGGATGGGTGCCGTATGCGCCCCAGCTGTAAGCGCCGCTGCGTTTGCCCTCATTCTCGTAGATGTCTATCCAGCCGCTGTTGAAGCTGCCCTTCAGTACATCCAGATAGTCCTGGCCCAGGGGCTTCAAGGCATCCGTAACAATTTCCTTCGCTTCATCGTATGTAATTTTCATATCGAACTCTTCCACCAGCGGGGCGAAGAGATCATACATGTGGAGCTCATCCACCTTAAGCAGCTTCTTGCGGAGAGTCATATACCGCTGCAGCAGGGGAAGGGCCTCATGGATGGTGTCGATCAGGTTCGTATATACGGCCTTGTCGATATTGTCGCCGAACAGGGACATTTCCAGCGCGGACGGATATTTTCTGGCCCGGGAATAGAACAGGTTCTTGGTCACATTGGCGGAAAGTGTGGCAGCCAGTGTGTTTTTTTGCTTGCTGTAGGTTTCATACATGGTCTTAAAAGCGTTCTTGCGCACATCCCGGTTTTTGCTCTCCAGGAAGGTGATGTAGCTGCCGTGGGTCAGCTCCACTTCTTCGCCGTTCTCATTCTTAACCTTGGGGAACTTCATGTCCGCATTGTTAATCAAGGAAAAAATCGTGCTGGGTGCGCTGGAAATGTTGCCGACCTGGGCAAGCAGCGCCTCCTCGGCTTTGCTCAGCACGTGGGCTTTTTGCCGCAGCATCTCTTCCAGAGTGAGCTTGTAAAAGGCCAATTCCGGAGCTTCAACCAGCTTGTTCAGCTCATTATCGCTCAAGCTCAGAATTTCCGGTGTAATAAAGGATAAGGCCTCGCCTGCTTCCACCGAAAGCTTCTTGGATTTTTCCGACAGGGCTTGGTAAGCAGGCTCTGCGGTATCCTCGTGATGCTTCATGTTGGCATAAACATACAAGCGTTCTGTGTGGAGGGATATTTTGTCCTCCAGTTCGAAGCATGCTTTTACAGAGTCGGGCTTGGACAGCTTACCCTGGAAATCCTCCGCCTTCTTCAACAGCTCCTTGGTTTCCTGGTACTCCTTGTCCCAAGCCTCCTGGCTGGCGAAGATGTCCTCCAGCTTCCAACGGTGCTCAGTGGCGGTTTCGGAACGTTTTTTGACCTGGCTCATGGGAATCCTCCTATCGGGTTTGAACTGGCCGTCCTGACGGGCGGCGGCTCCTGCCGCGGGTGCTGCACTGTTGGACAGCAATCCGGCGCACAGGATAAGGGACAACAGACGAAGAGGGGACAAGTCAACAACCTCCGCATACGTTCAGCCCAATAAGGCCAAAGTTTGCCTATTAGTATGTGCAGCTGTCCCCGCGGCTTATTCCTAGGGCTGGTTTTCAGACACGCCCTAAGCTACCGTCCCATCGTAAAAAAACTGAACAGAATGAGAAAAAATGAAAAGCTGACCATCACCACGGCCATAATGGCCAAGCCGCGCTTAAACCCGGGGGCAATGGAATCCTTCTTTAAGATTAGCACCAATGCGAAGCAAAAGGAAATAATTACAAAGGTTGCGATGACTTGCGGATCAGCCATACCGGAATGACCACCTAACATGTTTACTTGGCAGCAGGAAGAGCTGTTTGATTCATTATTTTACCACAAAGCCTGATCCATTGTAATTCCGCGGATCTGTCCATTTCGTATTGACAATATCCCTGCGGTTCGATTATGCTCTATTCAAGAGTCTTACCGCATGATCAACTGCATACCTGTAAAGGGGAGTAGCTGTACAATAAAATCGTCATTACGAGGCATTTCCGCTCCGGTTTTATTGGCATTTCACACCTGTTAGCGAGACCTTTACCCTGAAGTATTACTTCTTCTTTGAAGAGGGGATACTTCTGCGGTAAGGGTCTTTATTATTTTTAATGTATAGATAATAAGGAGGAGTGGCGTTTGGAATTATTTTTCGAGTATGGGTGGGTGCTGCTGGTTTTGGTGGCACTGGAGGGTTTGCTGGCCGCGGATAATGCGTTGGTGCTGGCGATTATGGTTAAACGGCTTCCCGAGGAAGAGCGGAAGCGGGCGTTGTTTTACGGATTGGCAGGAGCCTTCGTGTTCCGTGCAGTATCATTATTTGTTATCTCCTTCCTGGTGGACATCTGGCAGATTCAAGCAATCGGCGCACTGTATCTGCTGTTTATTGCAGCCAACCACATTTTCAGAAAGCTGTTGTTCAAGAATAAGAAAATCGAAGAAACCACAGGCGTTGTTGTAGAAAATAAAAAACCCGGCTTCTGGATGACAGTATTGAAGGTAGAGCTTGCGGATATCGCCTTTGCCATCGACTCTATCCTGGCCGCGGTAGCGCTGGCCGTAGCTCTTCCCGCCAGCGGTCTTCCCAAGATCGGCGGCATGGACGGCGGACAATTCCTGGTAATCTTTACAGGCGGATTTATCGGACTTATTATCATGCGTTTCGCGGCTAACCTGTTCGTTAAGCTGCTGCAGTCCCGCCCCAATCTGGAAATCGCCGCATTTGTCATCGTAGGCTGGGTTGGTGTGAAGCTGGCTGTGATCACTCTGGCTCATCCCGACATCGCCATTCTTTCCGAGGACTTTGCACACAGCACAGGCTGGAAGCTCAGCTTCTATATCGTCCTGATAGGAATTGCTGCGGCAGGCTGGTTCCTGAGCAGCGGCAAAAACGATCCCAAGTCTAATGCTCCGG
>JAQSYT010000248.1 GCA_029256065.1 Paenibacillaceae bacterium | reverse complement strand
GCGGGATCACAAGAGCCGAGTTTGTCACATTACTCGTTTCCTGTTTGCAGCTGGAGGAAAAGGAAGGCAAGGTTTTTTTGGATACAGAGGCGCATTGGGCAAAAGATATCATTGCCACGGCCTATGAACATGGAATTGTCAGCGGCTTTGACGAGACGGTTTTTGGCCCGGATAAACTGCCGACCCGAGAGCATATGGCTATTATGATTGTGAATGCACTGAGGCTGCCGGTGGCGGGGGAAGCAGCGGAATTCCGGGATGTGGTGGACCTGTCCCACGGGTCCAAGCAGGTCATAGACACCGCCAGGAAATACGGTTTGATCAACGGCTACCCGGACATGACCTTTCATCCTATGGGGAGTGCCACCAGAGCAGAAGCGGCCGTTGTGGTGGCAAGAGCTCTGAAGCTAGCCGAATAGGGGTATGCTGCCGCCGCTCCGTTACCTTGCCGGGATAGGGATGGCGGCAGCATATATGTGAAGGAGGACCATCATGAATCCGTTATATATTTCGCAGAAGTTGTACGAACGTTATGAGCATGAGGAGGAGGTTAAGCATTATTACGGCCTGTTGGCCATCTACAGTCTGATCCAGACTGCGGAGGAGAAGCGGGATACCCTTCTGCTGGACAAATGCCGGCGGATTCTCTCCCGGTTTCCGGATCACATCTGCCATCCCCGTTATAATTTTCCCAGCTACCGGATCGGAGGCATTGCCAAGTCCTATGCCTTGATGCGGGGAGTGATGCCGGAGGCGGAGGCAGAGGTGCGGGAATATGCCGAGGAGATGCTGGCGGCACCCCGGGACCGCCATGGCATCATGTCCATGCCGGGACAGCCGGAGGAGGAAAAAATCTGGATCGATGTGGCCACAGCAGTGACTCCCTATCTGCTGTACGCCGGACTGGCTATAGGCGAGCCCCGGTACTTGGACGAGGCTGTCCGGCAAACCATGCGGATGCTTGATGAATTTCGCGATCCGGATAACGGCCTGCTGCTCCAATGCAGGAACTTTGTGGCTCCCGGCGTGTATTCACAGGATCACTGGAGCCGGGGGAACGGCTGGGGGTACTTCCCACTGGCGGAGCTGGTCCGTTGGTTGCCTGCTGATTCTCCTCATCGTCCGGCTGTAGAGAAGGCGTTTGTGGATTTGTCCCATGCACTGCTTTCTTACCAGTCCAGGCGCGGATTGTGGCGGCAGGAGATCCCTTATCCGAACTCCTACGAAGAAACCTCGGGCACCGGACTGTTTCTGTATGGCTTCGGAGTCGGAATGCGTCTGGGACTGCTGAACCGCGAGCTGTATGGTCCCGCTTTTCAACGAGGGGTGGAGGGACTGAACAAGATTTGCATTCATGCGGATTTTTCTACAGAGCGCAGCTGTCCGGGATGTCTCTGCCCGGGGGAAGGGGAAGAGAAGGGGACGGTACACGCCTATGTGACGCTCATGCTTCCTCACCGCAATGAGCATCACGGCTTTGCTCCGCTTATGCTGAGCATGGTGGAGGCGTACCGTAATGGTATCGTTGATTTGCCCCGGTCATAGCGCTTGGAGCAGCTGGGAGTACAGTACATGGTTGAGGTGAAACGAAATGGGATTATGGATTGATGATATGGAGCGGCTGCGCAGGGAGCTGGCGGAGGATCAGGGACACCGGAAACGGCTGTGGGAGGCTATGGAGGAACGAGTGATGTCGGGGATAATGCAGCGGGTATCGCTTACGTTTCCCGAAGATACCATGGAGTGGTGGCATCTGGTATGGGAAAGGCTGGGAGATGCGGCTTTCGTACAGGCGGTGAGTCCCCGCCCCGAGCTGGCACGCTGGGTCAGAGAGGTGCTGCTGGACTTGTGCCGCAGGCCTGCCGATGACTGGATTGGGCCCTGGTTCCGGAAACGCTCCACTCCAGCCATGGGTATGCTGGAAACCGCCCACATTGTGGCTGCGGTGTTCACGGCTTATGATCTATGCGGCGATCTGTTTACTGATGGGGAGCGGGAGGAGATCCGCCAAGCAGTTAAGGCCAAGGGGATGGAGCCCTGCCGCCTGGCGGCATCCAAGTATATCCAAGAGAAGAAGAAAATCAGCAACTGGTTTGTGGTGCTGGCCAATGGCTATGGAACGGCTGCTGTTATGCTTGGGGACGAAGCTGCGGTAGAGGAAGCAATTGGCTTCTACCATGAAGGGACGAAGCTGTTCAACGGGGACAGCTATGGAGAGTCGTTGCAATACAGCAACTACACCAGTATTCATCTCGTTCACTTGCGGGAGGTACTGCTCCGCTTCGATTCATCTTTGGCCGATAGGCTCGATCCGGGTTGTTTCGTCCGCATGATCCCCTGGTATGCAGCCAGTCTTATGTATATGAAGCCTCTGGAGGGCTGGGGGGAGCAAGCTTATCCCCGCAGCATCAACTTCGGTGACAGCACCGCCATATTCCGCCCCAGTGGGGATATGCTGCTCCATGCGGCAGCCCGCTGCGCTGCAGATTACCCCAGGGAAGCGGGGCTGGCCCGCTGGTTATTCGATACCGCCTATGCCGATCCACGGTTGGGACCGACGGATGCCGCCACCTTCGGCTTCATCAATTCGTACCAGTTTCTGTCGGTACTCCTGCTCAGTGAGGCAGTGCCGGCAATTCCACCCTGGGAGGCGGATTTACCGCTTTTGTCCCCGTTTGAGACTGGCGGTGCCATTGTTCGGGACAAATGGAAGGAGCCGGATACAATTCTGGCGGTGCAGGGAGGGTTCCAGCCGCATCATGTGGCTGCCCACCGTCATGCCGACCAGAACAGCTTCATTCTTGCCTACCGGAAGGAGCGTTTTTTTGCCGATTCGGGCCATTGCTGTTATCGGCTGTCGTCCTTCCGCACGGCCAGGGAAACGGCTGCCCATACGACATGGAGCTTTGTCACCGGACAGGAGGATGGCGGCGGGAAGAAGGTAATCGGGCAAAAGGAAGTATACGGCAACATCTATACGCCGCATCAGGCCTTCAGCTATAACCGGATTGTCCAACAAATGGGGCATATTCATGTGATCCGCGCCGATTGTGCCGAGCTGTATGGGGATCCGGTTATAAAAGCGGAACGCACCTGGATTGCGGTGATGCCCCACATATTATTCGTGGTGGACCGGCTGGAGGCGCGGACGCCGGTTCAGGTCCAAAGCCATTTCGTCCTGAACAACCGGGACAACCGCCTGAAGGTCAATGAGGCGGCAGAAAACAAGCTTGTGCTGCGGCGGGGTGATGCTGCCATGAAGTTTTTTCTGTTGAACGCCGATTCGGAGGCAGAGAATAATCCTTGCCGGCTGACGAGGCATTGGGGGTATATGCACGACTGTTATCATCCCCAGCCCAACCAGAAGGGACAGGGGAAGGAAGGCAGCGCCCTGATTTTCCGGTACGAAACTGAAGTACCCCACGTGAACCATACCATGGTCTATGCCATCGCCATGGACCAGGAGCCGCAGATTAAGGGCTGGCATTTGAAGGTTCCGGAGAAGGGCCGTTATTTCGCAGAGCCCACGAGCCATAAGGGCGGAGTGACGCTTCAGTTGCCCCGGGACGGGGGAGATTGGCTCATTCATGATCATGCCAACGGTGACGTATACCGTGTTGGTTCCGACCGGGTGGAAAGGTTAACCAACGCCTGATTTGTGCAACAATATCACGCAACAATGTAGAAGGATGGTGCGGGCATAGATGAATCTGGATCAATTGGCTGCTTCCCGGGAGCAGCATAAGGCAGTGGAACTGCCGATTCCCGACAAAGAGCTGTGTGACCGCTACGAGCAAGTATTCACAGCGGCAGTTAACGATGTGCTGCGGGAGCTGGGGTATGTGTACCAGACGCTGCCCACCGGCATTCTGCCTCTGCGGGATGAGATGAAGGTGGCGGGAATCGCATTTACTGTAAAAGGCTCGAAGAATCTTACCCTTACCAGCGAGATGGAGCAGCGGGCCAAGATGCTGGAGGAGCTCCATGAGGATTCCGTATGCGTGTGGGATACTAGCGATGACGATGAATCGGCCCAGTGGGGTGAGATTATGACCATGGCCTCCAAACGGCGGGGCTGCCGGGGCGCGATAGTGGACGGTGGAGTGCGGGATACGGACAAGGTGCTGGAGCAGAGCTTCCCCGTTTTTTGCAAATACCGAACCTCCAACGGCATGCTGGGCCGGTTTCGGATGATCGGCTGGCAGATGCCCATCAAGCTGGGGGATGTGATGATTTATCCCGGAGATGTGGTGTTCGGGGATGTGGACGGGGTTATCGTGGTTCCCCGGCAGCTTGCGTATGAGGTGCTGGTGAAGGCGGAGCATATTAAGGAAAACGAGAAAGATATCAAGCAGATGATCGTGGACGGATTGCTGCCCACAGAGGTTGTCAAGCGCGGAGGCTATTTTTAGAGTATAGGAGGAATGAGCATGAAAGCGGCTGTGCTGAAGGAATGGCAGCGGATTGAATTGGCGGATGTCCCTGTTCCGGAGCTGGATGAGGAAGAGGTATTAATTAAGGTAAAGTATGCCGGCGTATGCGGCTCAGATGTCACCATCTACAAGGGCAAACATCCCACAGCCCGGACGCCGGTGATTCTGGGGCATGAAGTTATTGGTGTGGTGGAGCAGGTCAGATCCTCCAAACGCCAGGATCTGAAACCTGGGGACCGGGTCGTGGTGGAGCCCCTGATCAGCTGCGGCCAATGTGAGGCCTGCCGCACCGGCAATTGGCATGTCTGCCGGACGCTGAAGCTTCTGGGCATTCATACGGACGGAGGTTTCGCCGAGTATGTGAAGGCTCCCGTCGATAAAACAATTAAGCTCAAGGACAGCATCAGCGACAAGGTAGCCGCCCTCACGGAGCCCTTCGCCGTAGGCTTCCACGTGAACCAGCAGGCGGGGATTAAGGCGGGGGACAAGGTGCTGATTATTGGAGGCGGTCCTATTGGAATGGTAATCGGCATTGTAGCCAAACGCTGCGGGGCGGAGCAGGTTGTATTTACTGAGCTGAATTCCGAGCGCATCCGGCTGATTGAATCCTTCGGCTTTACTGCTGTGGACCCGGCGGAGGAGGGGGCTTCAGAGAGACTGGCGGCCGTTGCCGAGCATGAGGGCTATAACGTGGTCTTCGAGGTGTCAGGCTCCCAGGCCGGGCTGGCCAGCGCGACGGAGCAGTGCATGATCCGGGGCAAAATCGTATTTGTAGGTTTCCCCCATAAGCGCCCGGAGGTAGATGTGCTGAAAACCATCTTCAAGGAGCTGACTCTGGTGGGCAGCCGTGTCTATACCTTCCAGGACTTCACCCGGACGGTTCGGATGCTGGAGGAACTGGTGGCTTCGGGCCAATATGAGCTGGAGAGCATGATCAGCGATGTGCTGCCTGTGGAGCAGGTGGAGGAAGCGATCCAACAGATGATTCGCGGAGATAATCTGGGCAAAATTTTGCTGTCCTATTAAGCATTGGCACCAATGAGGCGTGAAAGGAGCGAATCATACAGATGAGTTCAATTGAAGGCAAGGTAGCGGTGATTTCGGGAGCAACCGGCGGCATGGGAACCATACTGGCCAGGGAGCTTGCTGCCCGGGGAGTCAATCTGGCGCTTACCTCCAACGACCAGAGCGGGCTGGAGCGGCTTCAGGCAGCAGCGTCCGGAGCAGGCGTCCGGAGTTTGGCGTTTCCGGCGGACATCACCAAGGAAGCTGAGGTGGAGAGGGTTTTCCAATTGGTACGGGAGAGGTATGGAAAGGCGGATATGCTGATCAATCTGGCGGGGGTTTCCATTCCGGCCAAGGTGGAGGCCATGGAGGAGGAAGCGTATGATGTGACGCTGGATGTGAATCTGAAGGGCACCTTTCTGTGCTGCAAGCATTTTATTCCCCTGGTTCAGCCGGAAGATGGGGGGCGGATCATTAATATCGGCTCCATGGCGGCCAAACGTGCCAACGGCAACGCTCCCATGTATTGCGCCGCCAAAGCGGCAGTCCATATGTTCTCTCAAGGGCTCGGCATTCAGACAAAGGATCAAAACATCCGCGTCACCACCCTGAATCCCGGTCCGGCGGATACAGGCTTCTGGGGAGACAGGCAGGTTCCCAGAGAAAAGTTCCTCCAGGCCTCCGATGTGGTTGATGTGATTCTGTTTGTGCTGACGGCGGATGCCCGGCTGCAATTCCATGAAATTGCCTTTGAATCGTTCTATTCCATGTAAATGACTATCCATTGGAGGAGAAAACAATGATAAAACAAACGTTTGATCTGACCGGAAAAGTGGCAATTGTTACAGGAGCCAGCACCGGACTGGGGAAAGGCATCGCTCTTGGACTGGCTCAGGCGGGAGCCGATGTAGTGGGAGTGGATTATGTGGACATGCCGGAAACAGCGGCGGCTATTGTCGGGCTTGGACAACGCTTTCTGGGCATCAAGGCGGACTTGTTGTCCACGGCACCTATTCCGGATATTGTTGAACAGGCTGTAGAGCAATTTGGGAAACTGGATACATTGGTGAATAATGCCGGTATTATCCGTCGTGCAGACGCCATTGATTTTACAGAGAAGGATTGGGACGATGTGATGAATATCAACATTAAAACCGTCTTTTTCTTCTGCCAGGCTGCCGCCAAGCAGTTTATGCGGCAGGGAACCGGAGGCAAGATTATCAATATTGCCTCCATGCTGTCTTTCCAGGGCGGCATCCGTGTCCCCTCGTACACCGCCTCCAAAAGCGGGGTGATGGGCATAACCCGCCTCTTGGCGAACGAATGGGCCAAGCATAACATTAACGTCAACGCCATTGCTCCCGGTTATATGAATACCAATAATACGGCCCCCATCCGAGCGGATGAAGCCCGGGAGAAGGCCATTCTGGAGCGTATTCCCGCAGGCCGCTGGGGGCTGCCCCAAGATGTGGCGGGGCCTGCGGTGTTCCTGGCTTCGGAGGCGGCCCAATACATCAACGGCTACACCTTGGCGGTGGACGGCGGCTGGTTAGCCAGATAGCCATACATGCTGCGGTTCCGTTGCACTGAATTACGGAGGCTGCCAGAAATGCTGAAAGCTGAAAACGGGAGAAGCCGCTTATGGGCGGCTTCTCTTTTTGCTGGTCTGCCAGGGAACTTGCACCTGTAAATGCGAAACAATAGAATGAATAACCTGTAAATTTATGGATATAAATTTACAATATGAGAAACGATGATGATGACTTTGTTGATTTAGGCAAGTCCAATCAGCGGTTACCTAGGAACCCCGGTATCCGAATAAATGCAGTCCAGGCAAGGAATTCTGTTGGCTCCTTCGAGCCGCGGAGCAATAAAAAAATGGAAAAGATGACAAAAGACATGGAAGGATATGATAAAATCGGATAAACAATAATAAGACAACATTACACGAAGGAACTTGAAGGGGGTGATAAAATGCCATTTCATAATTTCATAGTTGGAGACGAGCAGCTTGCATTAGATGATGTATCATGGAGTGAACACGGTGTTGTAATACATGGGCATATAGCTTCGCCACAGGCATCAATTGACGATGAAATAATAAGTTATTTTAATGATTCTCTGGTCTGGATTAAATCTGAAGGACCCAGTGATTCATTTTCTGGATATGGATTAGATCGATATGGATATACATCAATTAAAGAAATCGAAGGCCTAGTTGCATTCAAGAATATTATTACATCATGGATAAATCTATTTAATAACGCACCAATTCAATAAGTTCGAATTACTTGAATCACTGAACAAATTAATAGAAGT
>JAQSYT010000247.1 GCA_029256065.1 Paenibacillaceae bacterium | reverse complement strand
GTCCCTCTGGATAACCGTATGGAGAAGCATCAAATATTCGATACCCTTCACCGGTCAGATGGAATCTCTCTCATTGATGTGGGGGCAGCACTTGCTACGGTCTTTTCTGTGATTGGCGCCAGCATCGGATTTAAGCTGGAATGGGGGCCTATCTATTGGGGGCTAATAGGCGCAGCTGCAGGCTTCATGCTGGGATTTGCCATCCGGCTTTTTATAGAAACCGTCGTCAAAAAAAGGAAACGGGTGCTGAAGGGGCTTCATTCTGAACTTATCGTGATTGTGGATTGCGAGGAGTCTCAAGGGGAGCTGGTAGAGAATATTTTGTTTAGCCACTACGCTCTGGGTGTGGCAAAAGTAAAATAAAAATACCCGGTCTACCGCAAAGGCTAACCGGGTTATTTCCGTTATTTCCCAGATAGAAGCAGCACCCAATCTGTAAAGTCAGTATCCTTGGGCGGCGGCACCAGTTGGAGCTCCCCAAATGAATTTACTTCTCCCAGATAGCTTCTGCTGCCGTTTACCGGGTCGATCCAATATGCCTCATACATCCTGTTCCCGGCATCCGGTAACCGGATCGTGAACGGACGTCCGCTATAGGTATAACACAGAATATTGCGGCTGTTCCCGAATGCAAGGACTTTATGCTCCTTTTCCCCGCCGGTTTCCTTGGGAGTCAGAATCTCCTGCATAGCATCGCCATGCACAAAATCAATCTCCAGCATCAAAGATTTAAGAATCTGCATCTGGCTCCCCCCGCTGGCATGAAGCGCCTCCTGCCAGGTAACATTGGCTCCGAATTCGGGCTGATACCCGTCTTTGTTAAATTGAAAAATGGCATTATGTCCATACGTGTGGCCCATAGAACCGGATAAGACGGACCAGTAAGCATACCGCCTCACATGATGGGCCTGCCAATAAGGCTCGGACGGGTTATGAAGCCCCTGGGGAATCTGCTCATAGGAGGGTTCACCGTCCACAACCGGCTTCCGCGGTGTCTTCATTCGGTCCTGCACCACATAACGCCAGCTGTCCTCCCCGAACCAAGGCTCCTGGGCAGCAGCGTCATCCCAAGACTTCAGCCAATTCTGGTCATATCTGCGGTGCCCGGATTGGAACATATGAAAGTCGAGCCAGTCACAGTCCGAAAACCAATACGACGAAGAGGTTCTGCCGAAGGGATGGTATCCAACCAGGGTATCCGGCATGGCCGATTTGAGGGCTGTGCCAAGCGTATCCCACAATTGCCCATGCAGATCGCCGCGGATATCCCCGCCCAAGAGCCAGATCATATTCTTCTTCCCCCCAAACATCCGGGCAAGAAAATCGGCATATGGTACCACATTATCCGTATTCAAATAGCCTGCTTTAACCACTCTGCCCCAGACGGGCAGCAGCGCGAAATAGATACCCAGCTCCGCCGCCATATCGACGATTGTCCCCACATGATCCCAATAGGGCTTATTCTCCGCCTGGATCACCTGCAAGACATCCTCATTCTCCACATGCTGGAGGCTTTTCTTGTTCCCTTCATGGGCATAGTTGATTAAGACAGCCTGTATAACAGTAAAGCCCTTTTCCTTCCTGTTCTTCAAATAGACATAGGCTTCTTTGGGGTCCAGACGCTGAAATAAATTCCACGCTGTGTCTCCCAGCCAGAAAAAAGGAGCCTCCCCGTTCACCAGATTTTTCTGGTTAGGGCTTACCTGTAAACGCCCATAGTCCCAAGGCTTCAACATCATTGTCTTCCTCCCTGTCCATTCCTTATAAAAGTATAGAGAAGCACCTGTTCGGGTGCCTCTCCAGTATCAAGTAACGGTTACTATTTTTTATTAGCTAATTTATAGGAAGCATTATACTCCTCGATCATACTGCTGCCACCCTGGTCCTTCCATTTCTTCACGGCATCCTGGAATCCCTTTTCATCAATGTCACCCAGCATAAATTTGTAAGTAGCATCCTTGATGATATCCTGGAGACGGGCGCCTCTTTCGGTGTAGGTAGCGGAATCCAAAGGTGCAGTAGGATCACTAATGGAGAACTTGACGGCCTCATTAATCAGTTGCTCCGCTTTTTCTGTAGCAGGACGGGTAAATACCTTGGGTTTAATATTAGTAATACGGGCCAATGCGATGACACCATAACCGGATACATCCTTCTCCAGCAGCTTGGCATCCGTAACAGGCAGCACCTTGCTGTCCTGCAGGCTGTAGTGTGTGCCCTCCACACCATGCATCAGCAGGTTGGCGATCTCCGGATCGAAGAGCTTATCGCAGAAGGCAAGCAGCTTCTTCAGCTCCGCTTCGTTCTTAACGGCGGATTTAGGGAAAAGTACGGCGTTGCCGTAACCGTGTACCGCCCAAACACCGGTTTTCCCGTTTGTCCCTACAATCCGGTTTTCCACATCAAATTTGGCTTCCTTGAAATTGGCCTCCGTCTTTTCAGACATGCTGTTCACATCGGATATGGAGCCGATATACATGCCGGATTTTCCGGAGTACATCAGGTTCTGCTGATCGGTTTTGCTGGTGACGGGGAAGTCCTTATTGATCAAACCCTCATCCCGCAGCTTTTTCATAAATTTCATGGTGTCCATATACCCTTGAGTTGTGAAGTCCGGGACTAAGCCGCCGTCCACAAGTCCCCAGCTGTTGGGTGTGCCGAAGTAGGAGCTGAGTGTTTTGAAGGCACCGTAGAGAAATTCATTGCGGTCTGCCAGAGGAATGGCCGCCAAGCCGGATTCCTTGAACTTTTTGAGCATATTGTAAATGTCATCAATGGAGGTAGGGGCGGCTAAACCAAGCTTGTCGGCCCAGTCCTTCCGGTAGATAATGCCTGACCGGGCTCTTGGCACCTCCTGGTACAGGGCGTAAATTTTTCCGTCCACCTTCATGTTATTGAGGATTTCCTGGTCAAGCTTGCTTAAGTTGGGATAGTCCTTCAGGTAGGGGCCAATTTCCCAGAATTGATTGTTCTTAATGGCATTGCGGGTTTTGATAAATCCGGCTTGGTTGCCCACATAGGTGATGGGTGCAAGGGTTTCTGTTGCCAGGGCGGCCTGGAACTTCTCTTCATAGGACCCGCCTGGGGAGAAATTAATGGTCAGTTGGGTATTCGTTTTCTCCTCCAGCAGCTTCTTAAGGGTTTCCGACGGAACCTCCGATGTGTTGAGACTGGTCATAATCGTAATTTTAGTGGGAGTTGTGTCCTCTTTCCCGGTGGTGCCTTCTGCTGCCGGCGTTTCCTTGCTGCTGCAGCCGGCTACTATACATACGGCCAGTACAGCCAATCCGCTTTTTTTCCCCATTGTCCATTTGCTCATCTTTATGACCCCTTTACCTGTTATCGTCTGGGCTTCTCTCCACTTTTCTCTCTAAAGCGCTTACTTGTTCAGTCTGGCATACTCCTGATTGTACTCCTCTACAATCTTCTGGCCGCCATCCTTCAACCATTTATCTGTTACTGCCTTAAAACCGTTTTCATCTATCTTGCCCAAAATAAACTGATAAGTGCCATCCTTGATCAATTCCTGAAGTCTTGCGCCAAGCTCCGCATACGTCGGGGAATCCAGGGAAGCAGTGGGATCCGTAATCATGAACTTGGTAGCTTCATTAGCCAATCTGTTGGCCTTATCCTGAACCTCCGACGGGTATTTCTGGGGTGTAACATTGGTCGTTTCCGCCAACGCGAGGCTGAGGTATGGGCGGACATCCTTATCGATCAGCTTGGTGTCGGTGCCGGGGACAATCTTATTGTCAGCATCGATAGTGTAATGATTCTGATCCTTCAAGCCGAACTTCAACATGTCCGCCATTTCCTTGTCATAGAACTTGTCGAATACCCCCAGGATGGCTTTCAGCTCCGCTTCCGACTTCACAGCGGATTTGGGGAAAAGAAGAATGGTTCCGTAGCCGCTGGAGCCCCAGGCAACAGGCTTTCCCCCCGACCCCCTCAAATCGTTGGCAACGTCATACACCGCTTCCGGGAAGTTCGGGACCGTTTTGTCCTGCAGGGACTTGGTTCCGCTCATGGTACCCACAAGCAGGCCGGAACGGCCGGTGAACAGAAGGTTTTCCTGGTCGGTTTTGCTGGTGACGGGGAAATCCTTGTTAATCAGGCCTTCTGAATGCAGCCTCTTGTAGAATTTCATGGTATCCATATAACCCTTGGTCATGAATTCCGGGGTCAGCTTCCCGTCTACCAGCCCCCAGTTGTTGGGAGTGCCGAACATGGTGGCAATGGTTTTGAAGGAGCCGTATACCAGATCATTGCGGTCTGTCAGCGGAATGGTCCTGCCCCCGCCGGCCAGATCAGCCTCCTTAAACTTCTTCAGCATTTGATAAATCTCTTCTGTTGTAGTGGGCACCTTCATCCCCACCTTGTCCAGCCAATCCTTCCGGTAGACCAGACCCGCACGGGCCGGCTGCCTTTCCTGGTACAGGGAATAAATTTTACCGTTCACTTTGGTATTCTCCAGAATCTTGGGGTCTAATTTGCTCAGATTCGGGTAATCCTTGAGGTACGGTCCAATCTCCCAGAACTGACCGTTCTTAATGGCCGATCTCATCAGGACAAAAGAGGCTGCATTCTTAATAAATGCTGCTTGGGGCAGGGTGCCGGTTGAGAAGGCAGCCTGGAATTTCTCGTCATACGAGCCGTCCGGCACCCATTGGATCTCAATTTGGGAGTTAGTTTTTTCCTCAATCATTTTTTCCAGCTTGTCAGAGGGAACCTCCGTGGTCTGAAGGTTCGCCATAATGCTGAACTTGACTGGCGCTGCGGGGCCGGTTGAGGAAGCCGGCTCCTTGACAGCGCCTTCATTCTCTTCAGTACCGCACCCTACCAGTGCACCCCCTGCCAGTATAACCGTAAGGGGGGCAGCCCAAACCCAATTTTTCTTCATATCCTACGCCTCCTTTGCTCCGTAAAGCACACAGGCTACTGCATGCTTCCAACCATCAATAAAGCGCTTGCGGGATGCTTCGCCCATCCCCGGCTCATAACGGATACCAGCCCCAGCATTGCTGTGGATTTCCTCCAACGAGGACCACAAGCCGGTACCAAGACCTCCCATATACGCAGATCCCATAGCGGACAATTCCGCCACCCCGGATTTCACTACACTCCGGTCCAGCAGGCTGGCCTGGAGCTCCATCAGCCTCCTGTTATCCGAAGCGCCTCCATCCGTCCGCAGCTCCTTCAACTGGATGCCGGACTCGGATTGCATCAGCTCCACTGCCTCATATACCTGGTAAGCAATACTCTCCAGCGCTGCACGGATAATATGGGCCTTGGTGGTTCCACGGTTCATCCCCACAATGGCGGCTCTGGCGTCTGCCGCCCAATAGGGAGCGCCCAGTCCGACAAATGCCGGAACCAGATAAACCCCTTCATTGTCAGACACCTGGTTTAACAGCTCCTCCATCTCCTCGAAGCTGTGGAATAATCCCAGGCTGTCACGCACCCACTTGATACAGTCTCCCGAGGAACGGATCACCGCCTCCAAAGCATAGGTAATCTCGCCTCCCTTCCCCCAAGCTACAGCCGTTACCAGCCCATTACCGGCCTCTTGCACCTTATTCCCGGTATTCATCAAAACTGAGGTGCCGGTTCCGTAAGTGGCCTTAGCCATTCCGGGGTAAAAGCAGCCGTTGCCGAACAGAGCCGCCTGGGAGTCTCCAATGATGCCGGAGATAGGTACCTCTGCTACCTCCCCGAACAGATCCGGGTCCGCCGTTACGCCGAACACCTCGTCGGAGCAGCGGACTGCTGGCAGCAGGCTTGCCGGTACTCCGAAAATACCGCACAGCTCTTCATCCCACCGGAGCGTATGAATATTGAACAGAGATGTCCGGCTGGCATTGGTGTAATCCGTGGCATGGACTTTCCCGCCTGTCAGCTTCCACACGAGCCAGCTATCCATCGTTCCGGCCAGCAGGCTGCCGTCGCGGAGCTTTTCCTGGATGCCATCCACATGCTCCAACATCCAGCGCCACTTGGTTGCCGTAAAGTACGGGTCCAGGACAAGCCCGGTTTTGGCACGGACGGTATCTTCGTGGTTGGCCCTCCGCAGAGCCTGGCAGGCCTCGGCTGTCCGCTGGCATTGCCAGACGATGGCGGGATGAACCGGGAGGCCGGTATGGCGGTCCCACAAAACAGCGGTCTCCCTCTGGTTTGTTACGGTGAGAGCGGCAAGATTCGCCGCCCCAATACCCGCCTTGCGAAGCACATCCTGGAGAGCGGCTTTGACCTGTCCGTAGATTTCCAGGGGGTCATGCTCCACCCAGCCCGGCTTGGGATAATATTGGATATGCTCCGCCGAGCTGCGGGCGATGACACAGCCATTGCGGTCCACCACCAGCGCCTTGGTTCCGGAGGTGCTTTGGTCAATTACAGCAATCATGTCCTTGGCTTTGGTCATTTGGATCCGGCCTTGCTTTTCAGCAGCTCCAGTGCAACCTGCTGCAGATGCTCCGCGTGAATGCCGTAATGCTTGAAGACCTCGGCCGTTTTGCCGGCAATGGCCGGTTCGTCGGGAATCCCCATAATCCGCATGGGCACAGGCTGATGCTGCACCACAACCTCCGATACGGCTGCCCCCAGTCCTCCGTGGATGCTGTGCTCCTCCACCGTGAGGATGCAGCCGGTTTCCCGGGCCGCCCGGATAATCGCTTCCTCATCCAGGGGTTTAATGGTGTGCATGTTCAGCACCCGGCAGGAGATGCCCGCACCCTTTAGCAGCTCTGCCGTATCCATGGCTACCCGGACGGTTTCCCCTGCTGCGATAATGGTCATATCCCCACCCTCGTTCATGGTGGCGGCTTTGCCCAGCTCAAACGTGCAGCTTTCTGCCGACGGGTATACATCCTCTACAGGATTGCGGCCGATACGGATGTAGACACCACCCTTATGTTCAACCAAGGCTTCCACCATCCGCTTGGTTTCGTGCCGGTCTGCCGGCAGAACCACGGCAAGCCCCGGAATGGCCCGCGCCACCGCAATATCCTGCAGGGAATGATGGGACATGCCCAAGGCGCCGTAGCTGACGCCGCCGCTGATTCCCACCAGCTTTACGTTGGTTGCGGAATACGCAACGTCCACCTTAATCTGCTCGATGCTCCTCATACTCAGGAAACAAGCAGGGGAGGTAACGAAGGGCTTCTTGCCGCTGTGGGCCAAGCCGGCTGCTATACCCACAATATTCTGCTCGGCGATTCCCACTTCAACGAACTGGTCCGCATATTTCTTAGCGAATGGTCCCATGGAGGCAGAGCCTCTGGAGTCGCTGGCCAGGACCATAATGTCCTGATCCTCCTGGGCCAGCTCCATCAGGGTTTCGCAGATAACCTGCCGGTTAGGAATGGTATTCATGTTGTTTATCGCACCTGCCCTTCCTGCGTGAGAGCTTCGATTGCTGCCGACAGCTCGGATAATGCCAACTCCAGCTCCGCTTCGCTCGGCACATGGTGATGCCAATGGGGGACATTCTCGGCGAAGGAAACCCCCTTGCCCTTAACCGTGTTCGCCATGAGAAGCGTTGGTTTATCCTGCACCGATGGCACTGCCTCCAGCGCTTCCACCAATGCAGCCATGTCGTTTCCGTCAATGGAAACCACGTTCCAGCCGAAGGCGGACCACTTGTCCTCCAGCGGCTCCAAGCCCATCACCTCTTCCGTGGTGCCGCTGATCTGCAGCCGGTTCCGGTCTATGATCCCCACCAAATTATCCAGCTTGTAATGGGCTCCGGCCATAGCCGCCTCCCAGTTGGAGCCCTCCGC
>JAQSYT010000246.1 GCA_029256065.1 Paenibacillaceae bacterium | reverse complement strand
CATAAATCCGGTGTTCAGCGCCACCGCTTCCCCCGGCTCCAGATATACCTGAAAGCCATAGGTTTCCTTCAGCCGGTTGATCACACGGACCAAACGGTCCACATCATAATCCTCACGGGTGATGTGGTGTCCGCCGCCCATATTCAGCCACTTGAGCTTCTTCAGGTGCTCGCCGAACTTTTCCTCCACCACAGCAACGGTGCGCTCCAGAGTGTCGGAGTTTTGCTGGCACATGGTATGGAAATGAAGTCCGTCCACACCGTCCAGCTCATCACCGCGGAATTGATCCAGGGTGACACCAAGACGGGAAAACTGGTAGCAGGGATCATAGATAGGCGTGCGTCCCTCCGAATACTGCGGATTGATGCGGATGCCCACCTCGATTTTTTTGCCGGAAACGGATTGCACCTTGTCCTTGTACTTCTTCCATTGAGGGAAGGAATTGAAGACAATGTGGTCCACATAGCCCAGCAGCTCGTCAAATTCCCGGTCCACATATGCGGGGGCGTAAGAGTGAACCTCCTTGCCCATCTTCTCACGGCCCAACCTGGCTTCATGGAGGGAGCTGGCGGTAACACCCTTCAGGTATTGCCCCACCAACGGAAACACCTCATGCATGGCGAAGCCCTTCAAAGCCAGGAGAATATTGCAGTCCGTCCGCTTCTGGACCGAATCCAGAATCTCCAGATTCTTAATCAGAAGCCGTTCGTCCACGATATAACAGGGAGAGGGCAGTGCCCCGAAATCAATATCCATGTGTGTGCTCACGTCCTTAATCCAGAAGCGTGGGGGAGAAATCCTCCTGCCACGGCAAGCCTTGTTTGTTCAGTTCTTCCATAAACGGGTCCGGATCGAACTCTTCAATATTGTATACGCCGGGCTTCTTCCAAATGCCCTTCAAAATCATCATAGCGCCGATCATGGCAGGCACACCGGTGGTATACGAAATGGCTTGAGAGCCAACCTCCGCGTAGCACTCTTCATGAACGCACACGTTGTACACATAATACGTTTTCGGCTGGCCGTCCTTCACGCCTTGAATAATACAGCCGATGTTGGTTTTGCCCTTGGTCCGCGGGCCGAGGGACGCCGGGTCAGGCAGAATTGCCTTCAGGAAGTGCAGGGGTACGATCTCGCGGCCTTCGAAGATAATCGGCTCGATGGAGGTCATGCCCACATTCTCCAGCACCTTCAGGTGGTTCAGGTAATTGTCGGAGAAGGTCATCCAGAAGCGGATTTTCTTCAAGCCGTTGATATTCAGGGCCAGGGATTCCAGCTCCTCATGGTACAGGAGGTAGATGTTCTTCGGTCCGATCTCCGGCAGGTCATAGGTCTTCTTCTCGGACAGGGGCGGGGTTTCAATCCATTCGCCATTCTCCCAGTACCGGCCGTTGGCGGTAATTTCCCGGATGTTGATCTCCGGATTGAAGTTGGTGGCGAAGGGATAGCCGTGATCCCCTGCGTTGGCATCCACAATATCGATGGAATGAATCTCATCAAAATGATGCTTTTGGGCATAAGCGCAGAATACGCCGGTTACACCCGGGTCAAAGCCGCTGCCCAGGAGAGCGGTGATGCCGGCTTTTTCGAATTTTTCCCGGTAAGCCCATTGCCATTTATATTCAAATTTCGGCACTTCAGGCGGCTCATAGTTAGCCGTATCCACATAGTGGACTCCAGTAGCCAGACAAGCATCCATAATCGTCAAATCCTGATAGGGGAGAGCCACGTTAATGACCACGTCCGGGCCAAAGCTCTTAATGAGGGCAATCACCTCATCCGTATTATCAGCGTCAAGCTTGGCAGTCTGTATCTTGGTTTTACCGACCTCAAGCTTGGCCTTCAGCGCGTCGCACTTCTCCTTCGTGCGGCTGGCAATGCAAATCTCCTCGAATACGTCCGGATTCTGGCAACACTTGTGTACAACAACACTTGCAACGCCGCCGGCGCCAATAATCAGAGCTTTTCCCAACTCACTAACCCCCAATTCACAGATTAAAAATCAAACAAGCACGATTATACAGAAAAGGCCCGACATTATCAAGAAAAATGACAAAAAATGAGGCCTCACCAGAATAGGGCCCCATTTTCTTCATATTTCCTTCATAATACAATGAAATCCTCGCGATTTCTTAACTTTCCAGAAATATGGTTTGCGGTAGCTTCACTCTCCGCATACACTACTCTTTTGTGGATTCTTCCTTCATTTTTTTCCTATAAGAGACCTCCAGGACTGTGATGATGGCAATTCCTGTGAAGCCGAGGCCGAACATAATAATAATAAGGGCCATCCATTAGCCACCCTTTCTTGTCTGAGTAACACAGCTTATGTAATATTTTCCTTACACCATTATATACCAATGAACTTAGGGGTTCAAGTTGAATTTGCATGTATGTTTCCTTTTTTCCTGGATTGCTATAGTTTGGATAGGTGATCATATGGCATTTGACTACTCTGTAATCGGCAAAAGAATACGTCAGGCCCGGGAAAGCAAAGGGCTGACGCAGGAACAGCTGGCTGAAAAGCTGGATGTCTCCAATGCTTACATAAGTAAAATCGAACGCGGGCGGACCCCCATCAACCTGGACCGTCTTTCGGAGCTGTGCATTATGCTGGAAGAAACTCCGGAATATATTTTGAGCGGCGCTAATAACGGCACCCGCGACTATATGCGCAATGAAATCATCGCCATGCTTGAGGGATGCTCGGCCGAAAAAATCCGGCTGATTTCCCAAATCATCAAACCGATTGTTGACTACAAGGAAAAATAAAGATGAACGGAACCAACCCCCAAATCTTTCGGATTTGGGGGTTAGTTTTGTGGGGGCACTGGGTTTGGAAGCTCTCTTTTGGGGGAATCACTTAAACTCCCATGCACTAAGACTGAGGTTGCCGTACTGGTAGCTCCTGTGCAGCAGCTCCGCCTGCCGGGTGCCGTCTCCCGCCCCCATTGCCAGCAAAAGCGGGATAAAGTGCTCACTGGTGGGAACGGCCGCTTTGGCCTGGGGCGCCAGCTCCTGGTAGCGGAAAAGCGCAGGCAAATCCCAGTTCACCAGCTTTTCCTCCAGCCATTTATCGAAGTCCGCGGCCCAGTTGTCCACCCCAGCCGCTCCCCAGTTCACCTGCCGCAGATTATGCACCGTTCCTCCGCTTCCCATGATGAGAATATCATCCTTCCGCAGCTCCGCCAGCGCACGCCCGATCTCATACTGCTGCTCATTGGACAAATATCTGTTAACGGACAGAGCAACTACGGGAATATCCGCATCCGGATAAATCAGCTTTAGAACCGCCCATGCGCCATGATCCAAGCCCCGGATTTCATCCTTGGCACTGGCAATTCCCCGTTCGGCGAACAATGCAGACACCTTCCGGCTCAAGGCCAGATCACCGGGCGCCGGGTAGGTCATTTCGTACAATTCCTTCTGGAATCCTCCAAAATCATATATAGTTTCGTAACTTCTCTCTACAGCGCTGACCGTCTGGACCGTCTCCTCCCAGTGGGCGGAGAACACCACAATCCCCTTGGGCTTCGGGTGATTGGCGGCAAAGCTTTTCAGAAAATCGTTATAAGCATGGTTCTCCAACACAATGGTAGGCGCTCCATGGGCAAAAAAGTAAGATGGCATCATGATTGCTCACTCCTCAATTGGTTTGATTGAAATTTCCTGCTCCAGCCAAGCGGCGATATCCTGTCTGTTCTCCTCGGTAACTCCATGGCCCGCCGGGTAGATTCTAAAGGTCAGGTTCGGGGCAATAGGCCGGAAATAGCTTTCTGTCTCATAGGCGATCCGTACAGGAAAAACCTGATCCATCTCCCCGTGGGATATAAACAGGGAGGTTCCGGACAACGGGCGCAGCGTATATTCGTGTTTGACAAATTCGGGCACATATCCGTTCAGTGCAATAATGCCTTTCAAGCCATCCCCCAAGGTCATAGCCAGTGTCATGGCCAAAATAGCTCCTTGGCTGAAGCCAAGAATGTACCGTTTGCTCACATCAATGGGATAGGTATCCGTTGCGTAAGCAATGAAATCCTTCAGTTGCTTGATGGCGGTGTCGAAGCTTTCCCGGTCAGGATTCCCCAACCCGCGCAGCGTATAATATTGAAAGCCGCGTCCCGATTCCAAGCTGCCACCATCCCTTATCCCCCATTCCTGTTCCAAATTAATATTAGTAATATAAATTGTTTATTTGTATTGATTTTAACTCCAACCCTCTGGCATGTCAAATGAAAATTTGCTAATATAAATATAACCTTTATATTACTAATATTCTTTGGAAGGAGAATGGGTTATGGATATTGGAGCCTCCGTCAGGGCTATCCGTAAAAGAAAAGGCATTACCATTGCCCGGATTTGCGAGGATACGGGATTGTCCCAAGGGTTTCTGAGCCAGGTGGAAACTGGACGGACCTCTCCCTCTATTGCCACACTGGAGAGCATTGCCCGGGCATTGAGTGTGCCACTGCCTTATCTTCTCCTGCAAAATGATGAGCGCATGAATATTATCCGCAAAAGCGAGAGGAAGATTACGGCCAGCGGCTCAGAAAATCTGCGGGTGGAGCATCTGGCCCTTACGCGACACATGCGCATGATGATGGTGGAGGTTCCGGCCGGAGGGTCTACCGGTTCAGAAATCCATGCCCATCCCGGAGAAGAAATCCATCTGGTGGTGAAAGGGAAAATTTGGGCCCGGCAGGGCGAGGATGAAGGGGTGTTTGAAGAGGGAGATTCTTTTTCCTGGAATGCCTGTGTACCGCATATTGTGAAGAATGTCGGAGAAGAAACGGCGCTGGTGCTCATCGCCGTCCAGAAAGATGAGGCAGAAGGGGAGGATCATATATAGACTGCCGCGGCAGTCCCCCTCCCCCCTTAATCCTAATAGATTAGCGGACAATCGCACCAGCGGTCAGTCAAAAGAAGAAGAATTTCATTTTTTATCATTTAGCAGATGCTCCTTCATCCATTTTCTAAAAAAAAGCTTCCCTCAAACGGGGAAGCTTCTTCGTATTATTACACCATAACCTTGCAGAGATCGTTGGCGAAATCCACCGGATCGGCCACCGGCAGACCTTCAATAAGCAGCGCCTGATTATAAAGCAGCTTGGTGTACAAGCTGAGCTTTCCCTTGTCCTGGGCCAACGCGTCGTTCAAGGACTTGAAGATGTCGTGGTTCATGTTGATCTCCAGCACCTTGTCCGCCTTTACGTCCTGGCCGCCAGGCATAGCCTTCAGGGTTTTTTCCATCTCGATGGTAACCTCACCCTCGGAGGAGAGGCATACGGGATGGCTCTTTAGGCGTTTGGAAGCGCGGACCAGCTTCACCTTGTCGCCAAGAACGTCCTTCATGGCGTCGAACAGATCCTTGTGGCTGTTCTCCTCGGCCTCATCCTTGGCTTCCGTATCCTCAATGCCCAGGTCCCCGCCGGACACATTGCGGAATTCCTTTTCCTTATGGTTCATCAGTATTTTCACGGCGAATTCGTCGATATCGTCGGTGAAGTAGAGGATTTCGTAGCCCTTGTCGGCAACCAGCTCGGTTTGCGGCAGCTTTTCGAGACGCTCCACCGATTCTCCGGCGGCATAATAAATGTACTTCTGATCCTCCGGCATACGGGACACATATTCGTCTAAGGTAACCTGCTTTTTCTCCTTGGAGGAGTAGAACATCAGAAGGTCCTGCAGATCCTCCTTATTCATGCCGTAGTCGCTGTAAACGCCGAACTTCAGCTGGCGGCCGAAGGCCTTATAGAAGGTGTCATATTTCTCCCGCTCATCCTTCAGCAGCTTCTGCAGCTGGCTCTTGATGCGGTTTTTGATGTTCTTGGCAATCAGCTTCAGCTGGCGGTCATGCTGGAGCAGCTCTCTGGAGATATTCAGCGACAGGTCGGCGGAATCCACCATCCCTTTCACGAAGCCGAAATAATCAGGCAGCAGATCCGCGCATTTTTCCATAATCAGCACGCCGTTAGAGTACAGCTCCAGTCCCTTTTCATATTCCTTGGTGTAATAATCGAAGGGGGTGCTGCTGGGGATGAACAGGATGGAGTTGTAGTTCACCGCCCCGTCAATGCTTAGGTGAATATGCTTCAAGGGTTTGTCAAAGCCGTAGCGCTTGTCCCTGTAGAAGTTCTCATAATCCTCATCCGTAAGCTCGCTCCGGTTTTTGCGCCAGATGGGAACCATGCTGTTCACCGTCTGCTCCTCGCGGACCTCCTCGAACTCACCCTCTTCCCCTTCCTTGGGCTTGTGGGTGGTGACCTCCATCTTGATGGGGTAACGGATGAAATCGGAATATTTCTTAACGATGGCCTTCAGGCGGTATTCCTCAAGGAATTCGTCATACTTTTCCTCTTCGGTATCCTCCTTAATCTTCAGCACGATTTCGGTGCCGGGAGCTGCCTTCTCCGCAGCCACGATGGTGTACCCTTCAGCGCCGTTAGACTGCCAGCGGTTGGCTTCGTCGCTGCCGAAGGCGCGGCTGGTTACGGTGACCACATCCGCCACCATAAAGGCGGAATAGAAGCCTACGCCGAACTGCCCGATAATATCGTGGCCGTCCTTGGCTTCATTTTCATTCTTGAAGGACAGAGAGCCGCTTTTGGCGATGACGCCCAGGTTATTGTCCAGCTCTTCCTTGGTCATGCCGATGCCGGTATCAGTGATGGTCAGGGTGCGGGACGCTTTGTCAGCGGTAATCTTGATATAGTAATCTTCCCGGTTAAACTCCAGCTTGTCGTCACTCAGCGCCTTGTAATACATCTTGTCGATAGCATCGCTGGCGTTGGAAATAAGCTCCCGCAGGAAAATTTCCTTTTGTGTGTAAATGGAGTTGATCATCATTTCCAGCAAACGCTTGGACTCAGCCTTAAATTGCTTCTTGGCCATGAATAAATCTCCCTTCCATGCCGTTCATTTGTTCGAATGTTAGCACTCAGCAATAACGAGTGCTAATCCTTTATTTTTTATACCATAAAGTAGGGTTTCCAGTCAATTCCCTCTTCTGCCGCTTATGCTCCATTATCCCTTCCGCTCAGGACCACCGTTACCGGAGGTGCGGGGTGTGGATGGGGAATTTGGGATGTGGGATGCGGTTAGCGGAACTGTATTTCCGCTATCCTTCATTTTCCCCGCAAAAAAAAAGCAAATAGCGGAAGCCAATTTCCGCTATCCCCCGATTTGTCTGGAAAAGCAACAATAAAACGGGGAATAGCGGAAAAACGCTTCCGCTATTGCTTGCTGGAACGCTGCCGCCGAAAGTTTAACGGAAACCTGCTTCCGCTACCCTGAAATAACATGATCCCAAGCCTGTTCGGCTGGATACTGTTATGGATGCACCGAAATCGGCAAAGCCTGTTGGAGGGGCTCCTCCTTAGCGGAAGGTGACGAACTCCCCTACCGGCTTGCGGTAACCGCGGGGCCGGACATTGTCCTTAACGGCCTTGCCCATGGTAATAAGCAGCACCGGCACATACCGGTCGGGAATATCCAGTACACGCAGCATTTCTTCCTGATTGAAGCCGATCATCGGGCAGGTATCCCAGCCCTTCTCCTTGGCGATCAGCATAAATTGCATAGCCGACAGGGAGGCGTTGCGTATGGCCTCATCCCGCTGGAAGGCTTCATTGTTTTCGTAAGCTCCGGTAATGGTGCCAAGCAGCCCGTCATAATCCTGCTGGGACATAACCCCCAGTGTGCGCAGGCCGCCATAAATCTCGGGCGCCTTCTCATACGCCAGCTTATCGCCCAGCACCACAATGGCGGCGGAGGCGGTATGGACCT
>JAQSYT010000245.1 GCA_029256065.1 Paenibacillaceae bacterium | reverse complement strand
TTCTCAATAGAGATAAAGGAGTTGTCCCATGGGGAGAAACAAAAAAGAAGCGCTGGTGTTTACGTCTGTCATGTGTTTTTTTATGGTTTTGTTTATGTGCGTGTACAATGTGATGCTTTCCGAGGGCTTCACAACGGCAATTTTCGCAGAAGCCGCTGTGGCTTTCTTTCCAGCGCTGGCTGTAGCTCTGGTGCTGGACATTTTTGTGGTGGGCAAAATCGCCAAGGGGCTGGCCTTTAAGCTGCTAATGCCGGATGCCCATCCTGTTAAAAAAGTGTTAGTGATCTCCACCTTCATGGTATTCGGCATGGCCCTCTGCATGTCCTTGTTCGGCACGCTGATGCATGGGGGAGCCGGCTCCGGCTTGCTCCTGCGTTGGCTGGAAACCTACGGCCTGAACCTGCTGGCCGCTTTACCGCTTCAGCTTCTTGTAGTTGGCCCTCTGACACGGTTTATTTTTACCCGCTTGTACCTTTCTAAGAAACCGGCAGGTTTGGCTTCCTGAGCTGAAGCTTTTTCCATATAAGAAAGGACTGGACCGGCGCCTGAGCGTCGATTCCAGTCCTTTTTTTATTGCGTACTGACTTCTTTTAGAAGAGGGACAGCTGGTTGGAATCCGGCAGCCCCCGGAAGCAGCCCATAGTCCGCAGGAGCTCCACAATGGTTTTGGTGGCGCGGCTGCGCTGCTGGAAGTCCTCGATGGAGAGGAAGTCCCCTCCTTCATCCTTGGCAGCGGCAATCTGCTTGGCGGCATTTTCGCCGATTCCGTCTACAGCGGAGAAGGGGAACAGAATCTTATCCCCATCCACCAAAAATTTGGTGGCATGGGAACGGTAAAGATCCACTGGCTTAAAGCCGAAGCCGCGGGCTGTCATTTCCAGAGCCATCTCCAGGAAGGAGACCATGCCCTTTTCCTTTGGCGTAGCCTGAAAGCCCTTGCCCTCAATCTCGATAAGCTTGCTCAGAATGGCATCATAGCCCTGGC
The DNA here is from genome assembly GCA_029256065.1 of Paenibacillaceae bacterium. Taxonomy (GTDB): domain Bacteria; phylum Bacillota; class Bacilli; order Paenibacillales; family NBRC-103111; genus Paenibacillus_AR. The sequence continues at coordinate 6,810 of JAQSYT010000245.1, read as the reverse complement.
AGAACAGCTCCACCTCGAAGGATTCCGCCCGTACCGTAAAATAAGTGGCATAAAACTCAATGGGATGATACAGCTTAAAATAGGCCGTCCGCACTGCGGAAATAACATATGCCGAAGCATGCGCCTTCGGGAACATATACTGGATTTTCTCACAGGATGCAATGTACCATGCAGGCACATTGCACTTCTTCATTTCGTCCTTCCATTCCTCACTCAAGCCCCGGCCCTTCCGGACGCTTTCGGTGATTTTAAAGGCCAGCCCTGCATCCATACCCGCTTTATAAATGAGGTAAAGCATAATGTCATCCCGGCAGCCGATTACCGTTTTAATGGTGCAGGTGCCGTTCTTGATCAGCTCCTGGGCGTTGCCCAGCCAGACTCCCGTTCCGTGTGACAGCCCGGAAATCTGCAGCAAGTCGGCAAAGGTGGCGGGCTGCGACTCCTCCAGCATCTGGCGCACGAACTTGGTGCCCATTTCGGGTACGCCGTAGGTGGCCACCGTGGAGCGGATCTGCGACGCAGAAACCTCCAATGCCTGTACAGAGTTGAACATGCTCATAACCTTGGGGTCGTTCATAGGCAGGGTGGTTGGATCAATTCCCGTCAAATCCTGCAGCATCCGCATCATGGTCGGATCATCATGCCCCAGAATATCCAGCTTGAGCAGGTTTTCCTCGAAGGCGTGGTAATCAAAATGGGTGGTTTGCCAGTCGGCATTGGTGTCATCCGCCGGATACTGAACCGGCGTAACATCCTCCACATCGATATAATCGGGTACAACCACGATACCACCGGGATGCTGGCCGGTGCTCCGTTTCACACCGGTACAGCCAGATGCCAGCCGGTTGATCTCCGCCAGACGCCAGCTGTTCCCCTTCTCCTCCTCGTATTTCTTAACGAAGCCGAAGGCGGTTTTTTCGGCAACTGTGCCAATGGTGCCAGCGCGGAATACACTTTTTTCACCAAACAGCACCTTGGTATAGTTATGTGCTATGGGCTGATAGTCGCCGGAGAAGTTCAAGTCAATATCGGGGACCTTGTCCCCCTTAAAGCCCAGGAAGGTTTCAAAGGGAATATCCTGCCCCTCACCCTTGAGCGGTTCGCCGCAATTGGGGCAATTCTTATTAGGCAAATCGAAGCCGGATGGAATACTGCCGTCCGTGAACCATTCGCTGTATTGGCAGGAGAGGCACATATAATGAGGCGGCAGCGGGTTTACCTCAGAGATGCCCAGAGCAGTAGCCACAAAGGAAGAGCCTACGGACCCCCGGGAACCAACCAGATAACCGTCTGAATTGGATTTTTTAACGAGACGCTCAGAAATCAGATAGTTGGCGGAGAAGCCGTAGCCGATAATCGGCTTCAGTTCCTTCTCCAGCCGGGCGGTAACAATCTCGGGAACCGGCTCGCCGTACAATTTTTTAGCCGTATCATAGCACTTGGACCGGATTTCCTCCTCCGAGCCTTCAATAATGGGGGAGAACAATCCGTTATCCGTAGGGCCTCCAGCTTTGGGGAACAACTGGATCTCCTCGAACTCGTCAGCCAATGCAGAGGTATTCTCCACCACAACCTTAAGCGCCGTTTCCTCATCTAAGAAGGAGAATTCACGAAGCATTTCCTCAGTGGTGCGCAGATGCACATCCGGCTTGCGCTGGTCCTTCAGCGGACTGAAGCCGGTGATGCCGTTGATGGTAATGTCCCGGCATATCTTGTCCCTTGGTTGGAGGTAGTGGACGTTACCTGTGGCAATAACCGGCTTGCCCAGCTTGCGTCCGATCTCAATAATCCGCCGGACCGCCGATTCCAGATCCTCGCGGCTGCCCACCAGCCCCTTCTCCACCAGATGCATATTCACCTCGGGAGGCTGGATTTCCAACACATCATAATACAGGGCGACGTTCTCGGCTTCCTCCACTGATTTGTTCAGCACTGTCTCGTAGAATTCGCCACGCTCACAGCCGGAGATTACCAGAAGCCCTTCCCGGTATTCCGTCAGCACACTTTTGGGAATACACGGTACCCGGTTGTGATACTTCGTATGGGAGAGGGAAACCAGCTTGTACAGGTTCTTCTTTCCCGCTTGGGTTTTGGCATAGATGCAGCAATGAAACGGGCGCTGGTTGGACAAGTCCTTGCCCACATGCTCATTCAGCTCGGCCAAACCGGTAATACGGCGGTTTTCCGCTTCCTTAATCAGATGGAACAGCACAAAGCCTAACGCTTCCGCATCATCCACGGCACGGTGGTGGTTCTCCAATGATACCTTGAACTTGTCGGACAACGTGTTCAGCCGGTGATTCTTCAGGTTGGGCATCAGCAGCCGGGCCAATTCCAAGGTATCCAGGACCGGATTGTCCATTGGCGGTTGGCCCAAGGATTTCAGGTTGGCCTGGATAAAGCCGATATCAAACCGGGCATTATGGGCCACCAGCACCGCATCTCCCACAAACTCCCGGAATTTGGGCAGCACATCCGCCAGCTCGGGAGCGTCACGGACCATATCGTCGTTGATATTGGTCAGCTGTTGGATATTATAAGGGATGCGCTCATGGGGATTGACGAAAGTAGCGTACCGGTCAATGACCTTTTCATCCCGCATCTTGACCCCGGCAATTTCGATAATCTTATTATTAATAACCGACAGGCCTGTGGTCTCGATATCGAAAACCACATACTCCGCTTCCTTCAGGGGGCGTTCCTCCGGATTCAGCACAATCGCCACACTGTCATTGACTACATTGGCTTCCATACCGTACAACACCTTGATCCCATGCTTCTTGGCCGCTTTATTGGCATCGGGATAGGATTGAACCACGCTGTGGTCGGTAATGGCAATGGCTTTGTGGCCCCACTTGGCTGCAGTTTTGATATATTCATCAACCGGAGTTAGGCCGTCCATGGCGCTCATATTGGAATGAAGATGGAATTCCACCCGCTTCTCGGGAGCATTATCCTTGCGCTCTGCAGGAGGCAGCACCTCGTTGACATCCTGGGGCACCATCATCAGCTCGGGAGGATTCTGGAACCGGTCATATTCCACCTTGCCCCGCAGCTTGAGCCATTTGCCGTTAGCGATAAGACTGTAGATCTTCACATCTTCCTTTGTTTTGGCAAAGGCCTTGATGGACAGGGAGCTGGTAAAGTCCGTAATGTTGAAGGAAAACAGCACCGTGCCTGTCTTCAGTTCCTTGGATTCCAAGCCGAAAACCATCCCCTGGATGGAAACCTTCTTCTCTTCTTCCATAATCTGCTGGAGAGGGACAGCATCCTCACGGATATCGTAGCCCACCATTAGCTTCAGCTCGGCATCCGAGCCCTTGGAAGCCTCTTCCTCCCGGACGATGGAGGTGAGGATCTCCTGGGTGACGCTTTTGCCCTCCTCGGATACCTGGCGGGCAAATTGATCGTAGATTTCTTCCTTTTCCTTCACCGATTCCGTAACCTTCAGCTTCACCTGATAGGTTTCGGAGAAATACCGCTCATAGAATTGGCGGACCAGACCGTCCACCTGCTTCTTTTTAGCCAGCTCCAAGCCGATTTGGTCCAATAGAGTAACAGTGAGTACTGTGCCGCTGGCCTCCATCTTCGCCTTGGCCAGCCATCCATTGATGGAGACGGATTCTCTCTGGGCCCACTCCACAAACAAGCTCCAGTATTCCTCCGCTAATGCTTCCGGTGTAACTGCATGTGTATAGTGGAAGGTCATTTTGATTTCCGCAATATGACGGAACTGGTCCCGGACCAATTTGACGAAGCTCCGGTAAATATCCCGCGGCACTAAAACCGCATTCACGAGATGGAAATGCCACTCCCTGTTGGAGCGGCTGACTTCCACCATATCGATGTACCCATCCGAAAAATATGCTTCCGCCACGTCTGCGGGAACTTGAGCCTGAGAAAGCATCAGCTCGAACCGTTTCCTCTTCTCCGCAGGATTACTCATGGGGACACCTCCGTATCTTCCATTCTTGCCTCGCACAGCCATAAATGCCGCACCTTCTATTGTGGGGGGAAGAGACAAGGTTCGTCAAGACCCTTTGGAAGCAATTGCGGGTTTCCCTCGGCTGAGCGGACAGAGGAGCCGTTTTTTTGCTAAAAACCGGACTCCTGATGATTGCGCGGACACACGATTTTTTAGAGTAAAAAGGCGTTTAGCGGAAATCACTCCGTAAACGCCTTTCATTTTTGGGGTCACGTATGCGATTAATACGCCCGTCCGAATACCACTGTATGCTTAGCCGGCTGGCCGCAGCAGATGCAGGTGGTTTTGGTGACAGCAGGTTCAAACGGAATATTCCGGCTGGTAGCGCCGGTTTCTTCCTTCACCTTGGCTTCGCAGTCTGCCGAGCCGCACCAGCCTGCATAGGCAAAGCCGCGCTTTTCGTCCAGGAATGCCTTGAACTGTTCCATCGTGTCCACATCGGTCATGTGCTCATCGCGGAACTGGCGGGCCTTCTCCAGCATGGAGGTGTGAATCTCCTCCAGCATGGCTTGTACCTCCTGCACAAAGTCCTCATGGCGGATAACCTTCTTCTCGCCGCTCACACGGGAGACCAGCACCATTTGACCGGCTTCCAGGTCACGGGGACCCAGTTCAACACGGATAGGCACACCGCGCATTTCGTATTCATTGAATTTCCAGCCAGGGCTTTGACCCTCGCGGTCATCCACCTTCACCCGCACACCGGCCTTCTTCAGCTCCGCATACAGCTCGTTGACCTTAGCAATCACAGGCTCTCTGGTTTTGGGCGGTCCGATGGGAATCATGATGACCTGAGTCGGCGCAACCTTAGGCGGCAGCACCAAGCCTCTGTCATCACCGTGGACCATAATGATCGCACCGATCAGACGGGTGCTGGTGCCCCAGGAGGTGGTATGGCAGAATTGATGCTGGTTTTCCCGGTCCAGGTACTTGATATCGAAAGCAACGGCGAAATTGGTGCCCAGGTAGTGGGAGGTCCCGGCTTGCACCGCTTTGCCGTCCTTCATCATCGCTTCGATGGAAAAGGTATCCACTGCGCCGGCGAACTTCTCGGAAGGGGTCTTCTGGCCGGTAATCACCGGCATAGCCAGGAAGTTCTCGGCGAAGTCGCGGTAAATTTCCAGCATCTGCATGGTTTCGCGGCGGGCATCCGCCTCATCCTCATGAGCGGTATGGCCCTCCTGCCACAGGAACTCACTGGTACGCAGGAACGGCTGTGTCCGCTTCTCCCAACGGACCACGTTGGCCCACTGGTTGATGAGCAGCGGCAGGTCGCGGTAGGAATTGATCCATTCCGAATACATATGGCCGAACATGGTTTCGGAGGTAGGCCGCACGGCAAGGCGCTCCTCCAGCTTTTCGCCGGCAGCTTCTGTTACCCAGGGCAGCTCAGGGTTAAAGCCCTCCACATGCTCCTTTTCCTTCTGGAAGAAGCTCTCGGGAATGAACAGCGGGAAATAGGCGTTGCGGTGGCCCGTCTCCTTAAAACGGCTGTCCATCTCCTTCTGAATGTTTTCCCAGATTTCATAGCTGTCCGGCTTGAACACGATACAGCCCCGAACCGGCGCATAGCTCATAAGATCGGCTTTTTTGATCACATCGATATACCAGCGGGAGAAGTCCTCGCTCTGTGGGGTGATCTCCTTGACAAATTGCTTTTCCTTGGACATGTGCGTAAAAAACCTCCAATGTTTATCCCTGTATCAATCGTACAATATCGTTGTACGTCACAGCTATCATCAACAGCATTAGCATGGCGAAGCCAATAAAATGCACCATGCTCTCCCGGTTGGGGTCCACCGGACGGCCCCGGATGGCTTCAATACCTAAGAACAGGAGCCGGCTGCCATCCAATGCGGGTATGGGCAGCAGGTTAAAAATCCCCAGGTTTATGCTCAGGAAGGCGGTCAGCGAAATCATGGAGCTTAAGCCGGCTTGGGCGAAGTCGCTGGAGATTTGGACAATCCGGACAGGACCGCCCAGGTCATCCATTTTGAACTGGCCAAAAATCATCTGCTTAAAGCCCAGAAGAATATTCTTGGTCATGAATACAGTATTGTCCCAGGCGCCGGTTATGGCCTCCACAGGGCTGACATTGCGCTTGTCAAACCCAAGCTCCACCCCGACCCGGACGGTACCCTCTATATCCACGGGGGTGATGGTTTTCTGGATTTGCTCTTTGTTGCGCTCGATAATCCAGAGCATGGGCTGATCCTTGGAGCTCTTGATAAGCTGGGACAGCTGGGTCTGGTCCTTGCCGATAGGTGTATGGTTAACCTCCAGCACAATATCTCCGGGCATAAGACCGGCGACTGCTGCTGGTTTGCCGGGTTCAATCTTACCCAGCTTCACATTGGTCGGCATGCCGTTCATCATCATCACAACCAGGAACAGTACAAACGCCAGAATAAAATTCATTGCAGGACCGGCAAAAATGGACAATGCCCGTTTGCCCACGCTTTTGCCGCCAAACTGGCGGTTCCAGGGGGCAATCTGGGTTTCCTTGCCACGGGCAACCATCATCGCATTCTCTGCAACGGCAAAACGCACTGGCTCGCCTTCCACGATCAGTGTGACAAACAGCTCCCGCTCCAGGTCAATGCTTTCGATTTCCCCTTGGATTACGTTAGCGCGCTGGTCAAGCTGATCCAGGAAGAGATGGGTGACAACCTCGCCGGAGAGCCGCACCCCAATGGTTTGGCCGGGATTGGCCTGTACAATTTCGGGATCTTCACCGGCCATACGGACATATCCGCCAATAGGCAGAATCCGCAGCGTATATGTGGTTTCACCTTTTTTGTACGAAAATAGCTTGGGCCCGAATC
>JAQSYT010000244.1 GCA_029256065.1 Paenibacillaceae bacterium | reverse complement strand
CAATCATGGTCATATCTTCTCTTCAATTCATCCTTCATGTTCTCCCATTCTGAAAATTCAACTCCAAAAAATGCCCCGTCCCCAGCCTTTCCGGCATCTTCCTCATAACCCAGCCGCTTCCGCAGACTTCCGAGAAAAGCCTCTACGGAGGGCACTCCCGCCAGTTCTCCCAGGCTTGCCATACTGGCCGGCATGACAATAGGATCATCTGCATGGGATAATCCTCCCGTGGCTTCCCTGTAGAACCGCCTCGCCAGCTGTCCTCTGGCCTCCCCGCTGCCCTCCACGATGACAAAAGCAGATACCGCACATGCCCGCAGCTGCCGCCGTTGGGCAATACCGCAAAACTTGCGCCCGGCCAAAGCCAGATCATATTCGCCGGGGCAGAAGGAGCCGCGGATTTCCCCTGACCGGACATCCTTGCTCCAGGGCTTGACCACATCTGCGATCAAATTGGCCATTAACCGGAACTCCTGATGAAAATCCATCCTGGAGCCTTGATCATAAGGTAGGATCAGGGAAATATTCACAACCCCCGCATCCAATGGAACCGCAGCACCTCCGGAATTCCGCACCCCAACAGAGATACCTTCATTACGAAGCTTCTCCATGGCTGTTCCGGCGTAAGGAAGCCGACGGTCTCTTAATCCCAGCACCAGTGCCCGGGGATGCCGCCATACCCTTACCAAAGCGGGCAATTCCCCCCTCCCCGTTTTGCGGCAGGCTACCTCATCCCAGGCGAAAGCACCGGTCACATCATCCGACGGCTCCATCAACGGCTGCTCGATCAGAACAGGACGGGTCAGACCTAAGGTTAGCTCCTGATTATCGTTCACCCTTCATCCGCCGCCTTTTCTTATGGATAGCTTACCCCATTTTTGCTTACAACAGCATAAACCAGCTTCCGCTCTCCGGGAGCTTCATCCTGAAGCCGGTACGCATCCTGAATCCGTTTGGCAATGCGGTTCAGCTCGGCTTGATCCTGCCCTTCCTTGGCATACAGCACCGCCAAGCCGTCCCCCTCCTGAACAGCATCCCCGGTTTTCCGCAGCAGCTGCACGCCAACGGACAGATCGATGAGGGATTCCTTGGTTTCCCTTCCCGCTCCCAGCTCCATGGCGGCCAAGCCGATTTCCTCCGCGGTAATATGGCCCACATACCCGGTCCGCGGCGCAGGCACAGTCAATTGGCGGGCGGATACCCGGAGCAGCCGGGAATCATCCCCAACCGCAGGATCCCCCCCTTGGGCCGCGATAAATTCCTTGAATTTGGCAAGCGCTGCTCCCGAGTCCAGCTTGCTCCGCAGGATGCCCTTCGCCTCCTCAGCACTGCCGGCCTTACCGCCCAGCACCAGCATTTGGGAGCCCAAGGTCAGGCAGGTTTCAACCAGATCCGCCGGTCCCCGGCCCTGCAGAGTCTCCACGGCCAGCCTCACCTCCAAAGCATTCCCCACAGCTGTACCCAATGGTTCCTCCATATCGGTAATGACTGCTACGGTCTCTCTCCCCGTTTCGGTGCCGATACTGACCATGGCCTCCGCCAGACGGATGGAATCCTCCAGGGTTTTCATAAAAGCACCGCTGCCGGTTTTCACATCCAGCACAATGGCATCTGCTCCTGCAGCGATTTTCTTACTCATGATAGAGCTGGCAATGAGCGGAATAGAATTCACCGTTCCGGTCACATCCCGCAGACTGTACAGCTTCTTATCCGCCGGCGTAATATTGCCGGACTGGCCGATCACCGCCACACCGTGTGTGTTGACCTGTCTAATGAAGGCCTCTGGTGCCATTTCCGTGGAGAAGCCCGGAATGGACTCCAGCTTGTCGATGGTTCCCCCTGTATGGCCCAACCCCCGCCCGGACATCTTGGCGACTGGGACTCCGGCGGAGGCAGCCAGAGGAGCCAGCACCAGCGTGACCGTATCACCCACTCCTCCGGTTGAATGCTTGTCCGTCTTGATCCCATGGATAGGGCTTAAATCCAGCATATCCCCGGATGCCGCCATGGCAAGGGTCAGCTCGGCTGTTTCCCGCGGGCTCATCCCCTGAAAAAATACAGCCATAGCCCAAGCGGACATTTGGTAATCGGGAATTTCCCCTTTGGTGTACCCTTCAATCAGGTACTGGATTTCCGCTTGCGTCAGCTCATGGCCGTCTCTTTTTTTCTGAATGATATCCACTGTCCGCATGAATAGCGCCCCTTCCTATGTTTGGTTAAGATTCTTATTATAACACAGCCCTCATTCCATAATCTCCCGGACTGCAGGCTGTGTTCCTCCTTCGAAAGACTTTCCAATGAAAAACAAAGACTACTCTTCCCGGTGATGATTCACGGTGCTGAGTAGTCTTTTCAATAATGAGGGCGTGTTTGCAAACTTCAAGGGGAGCAGATTTTGGCGAATTTTCGTTCCAGGCAAGGCACTTTTGCGCAGGCGTACCGAGGGTACTTCAAGCGAAAGTAACGCAAGCAAGGGGCGAAAAGGCGTTGAAAGATGCCCTCAAGCGGGCTTGCAAACACGCCCTAGCGAAGGCCGAACTTTTAAATCTCTACTTGCCGGACAAACGCCTTCACCAGCGCCTGGAACTTGGGCTTGGTGCGTGTGGCTACTGCCATCACCTGCTCGTGGGTCAAAGGCTCAAGCTCCTCGCCGATGGCCATATCAGTGATGCAGGAGATGCCCAGCACCTTCATGCCCGCGTGACTGGCTGCGATAACCTCGCCCACAGTGGACATACCCACAGCGTCTCCGCCTACGCGGGCCAGCATCATCAGCTCAGCCGGTGTCATATATGCCGGGCCGCTGATGCCGCAGTAAACGCCCTCCTGGAGCGCCAGAGACTGGCCGGCTTCATCCCGGACCTCTGCCGCCAGCTTTTTGGCCAGAGCACGGTATTCCCGGTTATACGCCTGGGACATATCGGGGAAGCGAACACCCAGCTCGGGATCATTGGGTCCGATAAGCGGATTGGCGCCCGTCATATTGATATGGTCGGAGATCAGCATTAAATCGCCGGCACGGAAATTCCGGTTCATCCCGCCCGCGGCGTTGGTAATGACCAGAGATGCTACACCCAGCTCCCGCATGACATATACGGGGAACACAACCTTCTTCATGCTGTAGCCTTCATAAAAGTGGAACCGCCCCTGCATGGCAATGACCGTGCGGCCTTCCAGCTCGCCAACCACAAACCTGCCGGCATGCCCCTCAACGGTGGACACAGGAAAATGCGGTACATCGCTGTAGTCGATCACAACGGGATTCTGAATCTGTTCAGCCAGATCTCCCAACCCCGAGCCCAGAATCAAACCAATGACCGGGCGGATATTCCCAAGCTTCCCCCGGATTGCGTCGGCAGCTTCCCGAACTTGGGCAAAAGTACCTTCATTCACAGATATGGACACGTGATTACCTCCCGGATGTCTTTACATTTGAGGAATTAGCTGGATGACGAACTTCAGGAACTGCTGCTTCACCCGATCTGTCGTTTCCATAACCTCGTCATGGGACAGGGGCTGGTCGAGAATGCCGGCCGCCATGTTGCTGATACAGGAAATACCCAGCACTTCAATGCCCGAATGGCGGGCAATAATGACCTCAGACACGGTGGACATACCCACAGCATCGGCGCCCAGAACGCGCAGCATCCGGATTTCCGCAGGGGTTTCATAGGACGGTCCCAGGAGCCCTGCATACACACCCTCCTGCAGCTTCAGCCCTTGGGAAGCGGCGATTTCCTTGGCAATAGTACGCAGACGCTTGCTGTACCCTTCCGACATATCAGGGAAGCGTACACCCAGCTCCTTGTGGTTCGGCCCGATCAGCGGGTTATTCCCGGTCATGTTCAGATGGTCGGAAATCAGCATCAGATCGCCTGGTTCATAGGAGGTATTCACGCCTCCCGCCGCATTGGTGACCAGCAATCCGCTGATCCCCAAGGCCTTCATAACCCGGATGGGGAAGGTTACCGTCTCCCCCTGATACCCTTCGTACATATGGAAGCGCCCTTTCATCAAAAGCACCGGACGCCCTCCGATTTTGCCCAGCAGGAGCTCTCCCGCGTGTCCTTCCACGGTAGATACCGGGAAATGGGGGATTTCGCTGTAATCTACCGTTACAGCTTCCTCCAAGGAATCGGCCAATACGCCCAGCCCGGAGCCCAGAATCAGCCCGATCTCAGGACGGAGGGAGGAACGGGATGCGATATAGCTTGCCGCCTCCTCAATACGCTCCAATACAGTTTTCTCTGCCATCTATGTACCTCCTTGAATAGTATGTGCTTGTGATTCCAACTGCTCCTTAAACCAGCTTGTCCAAAAAGCTGGTCCCCTGCTCCATGGCAGGCAGGCCGAAATTATCCGTTACCAGCGCCCCAAGATCGGCAAAGGTATCACGGATACCCGTAAAGCCGGGCTGGGTGAAGGCCGGGCTGTACAGCAAAATCGGCACATATTCACGGGTGTGGTCCGTGCCCGGATGAATCGGGTCATTGCCGTGGTCCGCTGTCAGAATCAGCAGATCCTCTTGGCCGATCTGCGCCATGATCTCCGGCAGCCGCGCATCAAACTCCATCAGCGCTCCGGCATACCCCTCCACATCCCGGCGGTGGCCGAACAAGGAGTCAAAATCCACCAGATTGGTGAATACCATGCCATGGAAATCGCTTTTCAGCACCGCAATGGTCCGGTTGATGCCGTCCTCGTTGCTTTTGGTGGGATAGGACTGGGTTACACCCTCCCCGGAGTAAATATCACTGATCTTGCCCACGGCGATACAGTCCAGTCCGGCGTCAGCCAGCTGGTTCATCACGGTAGGTGCCGGCGGCTTAACGGCATAGTCATGCCGGTTGGGGGTACGCTTGAAGGCTCCCGGTTGCCCCACAAAAGGCCGGGCAATGATGCGGCCGACAGGGAATTCGGGACGAAGGGTCAGCTCCCGGGCGATCTTGCAGGCCTGGTACAGCTCTTCCAGGGGAATGATCTCCTCATGGGCGGCAATCTGGAACACGCTGTCCGCAGAGGTATAGACAATCCATGATCCGGTTCTCATATGCTCCTCGCCCAGCTCGTCCAGGATTTCTGTTCCCGAAGCAGGCTTGTTGCCGAGAATGCCCCGGCCGGTGCGACGGCTGAACTCCTCCAGCAGCGACCGGGGAAAGCCCTCCGGATAGGTGTTGAAGGGAGTGGTGATCCGCAGGCCCATTATCTCCCAGTGGCCTGTCATAGTATCCTTGCCTACGGATTGCTCCGCCATTTTGCCGTAATAGGCTTGAGGCTTGTCCGCCGGAGGGACGGTGCGGAGCGGAGCAATGTTGCCCAACCCCAGCTTCTCCAGATGCGGTACCCGGAAGCTCTTGGCATGCTCCGAGATGTGGCCCAGGGTATGGGCGCCCGCATCGCCGAAGGAAGGGGCATCCGGCAGCTCGCCGATGCCTACGCTGTCCAAAACAATTAATGCTATACGTTTGAATGTCATGCTTTTACAAAACCTCCCTCAGAGCTCGCCATCCCTGTCCGGGGATGGGCCCGGTTATAAATATCCTTCATTCTGGCCGGGTTGGACTTCACATACATAATAGTGGAGGAAAGATCCGCATGACCCAGCATTTCCTGCAGGGCCTTCAAATCCGCCCCGTTTTCTAAGAGATGCACTGCAAAGGAATGGCGCAGGGTATGCGGGGTAATTTCTCCCACAATGCCTGAGTCCGCCGCATGCTTTTTGATGATCTTCCAGAAGCCCTGGCGGGAGAGTCTGCCTCCCAGATGATTGGCGAACAAGGCGGCGTTTTGCCCGGCGGACGCGGATTCCAAATACCGGCGCAGCCAAAGGGACGCTTCCGGATGAATGGGAATCATCCGTTCCTTCTCACCTTTGCCCGGGCAGCGGATGAACCCCATATCCAGGTACACATGTTCCCGGTCCAGAGAAACCAGCTCCGTCACCCGGATTCCCGTGGCATACAAAAGCTCCAGCATGGCCTTGTCCCGCAGCCCGTAGGAGGTGTCCGTACGCGGAGCCTCCAACAGCCTGCCCACCTCCTCTACCGTGAGGACAGAGGGCATTTTCCGCTCCAGTCTGGGAGCCTCAAGTCCAGCAGCAGGGTCATGCTCCAGCACATGCTCCGTAACAAGATACTGGTAAAAGGAGCGGATGGACACCAGACAACGGTTGACGGTTGCTGATGCCCGTCCCAATTTTTTGAGATGGAGAAGGTATCCCTGTATATGGACACGCGAGGAATCCTCCAGCCGGATGGATTTCTCCGTCAGGTACCCCAGGTATTGAGTCAGATCGCGCCGATAGGACTGGAGCGTATTAAGGGCCAGGCCCCGCTCTTCCTCCAGCAATTCGAGATAGCGTTGCAAGTGGAAATTCATTGCCTCTTACGCTCCTTATCATACGTTCTTCCGTACTATAAGTTCAACAAAGAGGCTGTCTTTTCCTGCTGCCCTAACCTGAAATAACACTGGTCCATGCCGCAGGCCGGATGGTGTTATGGAATCCTCGAAATCAGCAAAGCTGATTTGAGGGCCATCTCCGATAATCCATCGGTCTAATGGCGCGGCGGGAAGCGCAGCATGAATGTCTCCCGCGGATTCATTCCCCCAGCCAATAAAAGAGCCGCAGGCGGTCGGCCATATTGTCCGCGTACAGGGTGCCGGAGTCTTGGCGAAACGCCTTAACTGCGCTGCCCTCCGGCGTCCGGTGGCGGTGGGCGGGCTGCATCCATTGCCCCACAACTGCCATAATATGATACAGCAAAATCACCAAAACAAAAAATAAAACAATAAACTTCATACGCTCGATCCATTTGTGCATATGTACGATCATCACGGCTCACCTCTTACCGTTAACGTATGACACAGAAACAATGACTATGCCTTGTCCCCCGGCTGTCTTCCTGCATGACTATTATTTCCCTTTCTGTACCTGAAAAACACACACCCTGGACCGGATAATGTTATGTCTGCCCATGCCAAACGCCCTCCTCCCCCATACAATGCATCAGGAACCCAAGGGAGATGGTTATGAATATGAGCAGTATGCGGGAGATTCTGGCCGGCATTATGCAGGCTCCAGGCAAGAGCAGCATTAAGAGTGGTAAAAAAAGCGCCAAGCATGTCCGCAGGATGGTTGTGCTAAAAAATAGCCACTGCTACCATCATTGCCTTACCCAGCTCCAGGCGCTGGGCATCAAGCCGGTGAAAAAGGTGGCCGGAGCCCATGCCGTGGTATGCCGTTTTCCGGTTAAGGCCAGCTTGAAGGCATTGTCGGGGCACAGTATGGTTAAACGGGTGGAGCATGATGCCAAAGTGAAGCTGCACCGCAGAAAGCCATTGCGTACGGTGCGAATTTCAGCGCCTTGCGCTTCAGTGGATGCTCCCCAGGTGATTCCCTGGGGGGTGAAGCGCGTCGGCGCTCCCGGCGTTTGGCGCTCCTACCAGGGAAGCGGGGTCAAAATCGGGATTATTGACACAGGCATCAGCCCCCATCCGGATCTGCGGGTCAGGGGAAGATTCAACGCTATTGCCGGTACGCCCGATACGGATGAAAATGGCCACGGCACCCATGTTTCCGGTACGGCCAGCGCCCTGAACAACAGCTTCGGAGTGGTGGGAGTCGCCCCTAAAGCCCGTCTGTATTCAGTGAAGGCCTTTGACGCCAGCGGGAGCGCATTCGTGTCGGACATTGTGGAAGCACTGGAATGGTGTATCAGTCACGGCATGGATGTCATCAATATGAGCTTCGGTATTTCACAGGGAAGCGATACAGTGAAGGAGCAAATCGAACGCGCATACCGCAAGGGCAT
>JAQSYT010000243.1 GCA_029256065.1 Paenibacillaceae bacterium | reverse complement strand
TTATGGACGATGTGTTTATCGGCAGGCTGCCGGATCTGCCGGAAAGTCTGGAGCCTGCTATACCCGGCAGCCTGTCGGTTGTCTCCTCGGACGGTGTCTCCGCAGACCTGCAATGGTCTCTCCCTGCTGCCCCGCTGGGCCTGACCGGGTACAAAATCAGCTACAAGAAAACTACGGAATCCCAATGGTCGGAGCTGAATGCACCGGCTTTACCGGGTAACCCCCAAGCCGCTTACAAGCTGGAGGGGCTCTCCCCGCAAACCTTGTATGACATCAAAATCCAGGCTCTGAGCGAGGGAAATCTCATCTCCGCCGCAGCAACAGTGCAGGTTCAAACCACTGCCATGCTTCCTATAAACCCCAATGCCTCACCGGAGGCGGCAGCGCTGCTTGCCCGCCTGTATGCAACCACGGGCAATGGTGTTCTGACAGGCCAGCATAACTATTATGAGGAGCCGGAGCGTTGGTATGATGAGGCAGCGGAGCTTTCCGGCTTCTATCCTGCTCTATGGGGCTCCGACTTTGCTTATTATACCGGCGGGGATTTCGCAGGATTGCGGCAGACCATGACGGACACCGCCATTGCCAAGGGACAGCAGGGCATAGTCATTGCCCTCACATATCATCAGCCCCGCCCCACCGATCCGGTCACTGCCGGCTGGGGGAGTGTCACTGCCGACGTGACGGAAGCGGAAATGGTGGAGATCGTCACACCGGGTACGGTCCCGTACAGCCGGTGGGAAGCCCAGATGGATGAGGTGGCCGGATACCTGACTCAGCTGCGGGATGCGGGCGTGCCTGTGCTTTGGCGTCCATACCACGAAATGAATGCAGAGTTTTTCTGGTGGGGAGCAAGGCCGGAATTGTTCAAGCAGCTATGGATCAATACCTACCAGCGGCTGGCGGAGCATCACGGGCTGAACAATTTGATCTGGCTGTGGAATCCCAATGCCGAAAGCGCCTGGGCCTATGATTCCGCCCCTTATTATCCCGGCCATCAATATGTGGATGTGCTGGCTATGGATATTTACAACAATGACTATCGGGATTCTTATTACGAGAAGCTGGTGCAGCTCAGCGGCGGACGCCCCATTGCCATTGGGGAAAATGGAGAAATGCCGGATCTGGATATGCTCGCGGCCAAACAATCACGCTATGTATATTTTATGACCTGGCCCGGCTATCTCACGGATAAAAACTCCCTCGGTCAAATCCAAGCCGTATATGCCCATCCGCGGTCGGTAAACAAAGGCCCCACCCCCAACGGCCCGTATGTTCCACCGCCAGTGACCAGTTATACCATTGATGACTTCGAGGGCTACGGAGGCTCCGACAGCAGTCTGCGCTCCAAATGGCAGCGCAACAATTCAGGCAGCGCCCTCACCGTATCTCTTGCCACCTACGGCAACAGCGGCGGCTCTTACGGGCTGAAGCTGGACTACACCGTGGGCAATCCGGGATATGCCGGAGCCTTCCGCAGCATGGGCGCCGAATGGACCGGGATGGAAGCCATCGAGTTTTGGCTTACCCCGGACGGCTCCAACCGCCAGCTGGCCGTCCAGTTCCACGAGACCAATGGGGAGGTCTGGGAAGCGGGCTACCGGATCCAAGGCACAGCTCCCGTACTGGTGCGCCTGCCCTTCACTGCCTTTGGCCGTCCGGGCTGGTCTACGGTCGGTAATGGCGTGATTGACCTTGGCTCCATTAAGGAATTCGCCTTTTACATTGCCCAAGGCAGCGGCAGCCAGGGAAGCGGCACCTTATATATCGACGATATCCGTGCCGTGAAGCTTCCCGCTGGGGAATAAGAATCCTCTCAAGACAGAGCTGACACCGCCGTTGCTGGAGCACATTTTTCGTTGGCGGCGGCACTGGAAGCGTTTCCTTATCCCTCTTATGATAGAACCAGAGGAAAGAAAGGAGGAAACGCACGGATGAAAACCCTGGAGGCTAAACAGCAAGCTGTCTTGCGCCGTGCATCCGCCGGAGGTTCGTGGTGGACCCGGCTTCGCCGCCAATGGGATATCCAGCTGATGGTGGTGCCCGCTCTGTTGTTCGTATTTGTATTCAGCTATCTGCCCATGTACGGCGTGCTGATGTCTTTTCAGGATTACCGGCTGCATGAGGGCTTTTTCAGCAGCCCATGGGTGGGAACCAAGCATTTTGTGGCATTTTTCCAGTCCCCGGACTTCTGGAATGTTATGCGCAATACCATTGTGATCAGCCTGATGAAATTTTTTATCGGCTTCCCCGCCCCTATCCTGCTGGCGCTAATGTTAAACGAGGTCCGCAGCCTGTTGTTCAAGCGGGTGATACAAACCATCAGCTACCTGCCCCATTTCCTGTCCTGGGTCATCGTGGGAGGCTTCGTGACCTCCATGCTGTCCACGGACAACGGCAGCGTCAACATGCTGCTCCAATCTCTTAACCTGATCGAGGAGCCGGTAAGCTTCTTGTCAGTACCGGAATATTTCTGGGGGATACTGGTGGGAACCGGCGTCTGGAAGGAAATCGGGTTCGCCGCTATCGTCTATCTGGCAGCGATTGCAGGCATTGATCCCCATCTGTACGAGGCCGCCTCCATAGACGGGGCAAGCCGCTTCAAGCAGGTCTATCTGATTACATTGCCCAGCATCGCACCGGTCATCATCATCTTCATGATTCTCGCTGTGGGCAACATTCTGAACGCGGGGTTTGAGGATATTCTGATTCTGGCCACCAACCCTGTTCTGCGGGATGTATCCGATGTTATCGACACCTACGTATACCGGATGGGAATCCTGAATAACCGCTATTCCTATGCGGCGGCAGCCGGTTTGTTCAAGGCTGTGATCAGTGTGGGCTTGCTGATGATCGCCAATACCGCAGCCAGAAGAATGGGCTCCAGCTTGTGGTAATGGCCAAGCGGCTTCCTGCATTTCCTTAGAAAGGAGCAAAACGGCATGAAACTGTCATGGGGAGACAAAGGGCTTCAGGCCATTATCTGCTTTTTCCTCATTTTGTTGGGCTTTAGTACCCTTTATCCCTTTTGGAATTCACTTATCATATCCTTCAATGTCGGGTCGGACACCTCCCTTGGCGGCATTACCTTCTGGCCGCGCAGGTTTACCCTGGAGAATTACCATCTGGTCTTCAACGACGGCCGGATCAGCCGGGCGTTTATGGTCTCCGCCCTTCGGACGGTAAGCGGGACACTGCTTTCGGTCATGGTGACAGCTGTTTTCGCCTACGGGCTTTCCAAAAAAGAGCTCATCGGCCGGAAATACTACATGATCTTCTGTATCATCACCATGTACTTCAGCGGCGGTCTGATTCCCACCTTTCTTCTCATCCGGGGTATGGGCATGATGGATACCTTTTGGGTTATGATTATCCCGGGGCTTGTCAGCGTGTACAATATGATTATCTTCCGCACTTTTTTTCTGGGGCTTCCCGCAGGGCTGGAGGAATCAGCGCGGATGGACGGGTGCAACCATTTTGGCGTACTGTTCCGGATTGTGCTTCCCATTTCGGGTCCTGTCATCGCCACCCTCTCCCTGTTTACGGCCGTGTGGCATTGGAATGACTGGTTTTCCCCCACCATCTACATCAATGATACCAGGCTGCTTCCCATCCAGACGCTGCTGAAGCAAATCCTGAACTCCAATATTGTTACAGAGCAGCTCCTGCAGTCTGTGGGCAGCAACGCCGCCGCCCAAGACCGGCTGGCTGCCGCCCAATCGGTGACGACCCGGTCGTTGTCCATGGCCACCACCATGGTAGCCACTTTGCCCATCATCATGGTCTATCCGTTTCTGCAAAAGTATTTTGTGAAAGGCGTGCTCATCGGCTCGCTGAAGGAATAGGCAGTCCGCTTCCCGGCACACCCGGGAGCCCACCCATACGAATATACATGAGAGGGGTTATCTCCATGAAGCTTGCCAACCGCATTTCCCTGACAGCCGCCCTGCTGGGAGCAGGTATGCTGACGGTCATCGGGTGCAGCAGCACAGACAGCAGCGCACCTTCACCTTCCGCCAGTCCGGCCGCAGCACCATCTGCAGCAGCCACTGCAGCTGCATCCGCACCCGCAGCCGCTTCCGGCAACTCCCAGGTGAAGCCGGTCACCTTCAGCTTTTACGGCAACTATGACTGGTTTACCATGGACACCTGGGGCAAGGATTCCACCTCCAAGTGGATTGTGGATAATCTGAAGGTCAATGTGACCCCCATCCAATCCAGCGGAGCCGCCGAAACCAAATTCAGCACCATGATCGCCTCGGGCAGTCTGCCTGATGTTGTCATGACGGACAGAGGCAACAGCGTGGAGCGTCTGCGTCAGGCCGGAATGCTTGTTCCGCTGGATGAATACCTGGAGAAGTATCCCAATATCAAGAAAAACGTAGGCGCCGCCACTCTGAATATGCTGAGAGCCGACGACGGCAAGCTCTACCAGATTCCCAACTGGTACACCTCCTCCCCCAACGGCAACAGCGGCTGGATCATCAACCGGAAAATTTATAAGGAGCTGGGGTCCCCCAAGCTGGAAACCTTCGATGATCTCTATGCTTACCTGAAGCAGGTGAAGGAAAAGTATCCCAACGTAATCCCCCTTGAGGTGGGTGCCAAGGGTGCCGGAATTGATATTATCTACAGCGGCTTTGCCGAAAACAAACCCTATCTCAAAAAAGCGGCGCCTGCCGGCAATGAGCTGAAGTCCATTTTTACCGAAAGTGTCTTTATGGAGAATATGAAGTTTGCCAGCAAGCTCTTCCGGGAAAAGCTGATTACCCAGGATCTCTTCACCCAGACCAGCGACCAGCTTGGCGAAAAGCTGAAAACCGGACGTGTGGCCGTCTATGTGGATGGAGATGTGGTGAACCCCGGAGCCAGCGCTACCACCGCCTTGAGGCAGCAGGATAAGGAAGCCGGCTACGATGTGATTTGGCCCATTCACAAAGCAGGCTTGGATGCCAAGAAAATCACCCCCAGCAGCTACAACTCCCTGGGGTGGAACGTGCTCCTGGTTACAAAAAAAGCCAAGGACCCCGAGGCAATCTTCTCCTATCTGGATTGGGTCACTAGCGACGATGGGCAACGGGTTACCAACTTCGGGCCTCCCGGATTGTACTGGGACAACACGGATGCTGACGGCGTGCCCATCCAAAATGAAAAGATGTTAACCGCTACCCAAGCTGAAAAGAGTAAGGAAAAACTGGGCTCCTTTAACTGGGTGGGCAATACCACCTTCATCGACAAGACCAAATCCAAAATGGATGCCCTGTTGCCGCCGGATAAGCAGAACTGGACCACCCAGGCTCAGAATAAGGTTACCTGGAAAACCTCCAAGGACTTTACCGAATTCGTCAATCTGGACCCTCTGCCCGACTCGGCTGAAGGCAGCATCGCCACCATCGTCAACGATATTTATACCGAGGTATATGCCAAAGCCCTTTATGCCAAAAGCGATGCGGAAGTGGAAAGCCTCCTGAAGAAGGCCGACGAGGACGCCAAACGCGCAGGCTATGACAAGCTGCTCAAGTTCCAGACTGACCGTTGGCAAAGCAATCTGGCGAAGATGAAAAAATAATAGAGCATCCCGGACAAGGTGGGGTATACTGGATGAAAATGTATACCCCCTTTGTCTATTCTGCGTAAATTTCCCATCCTCGAACGTCAGGAGGGTTTCGATCATGTACAAGGTGCTCTTGGTAGACGATGAGCTGTTGGATCTGGAGGGATTGGCCCGCTTTATGGATTGGGGCAGCATGGATATGGAGGTTTGCGCCTCTGCCGCCAGCGGCTTTGAAGCGCTGGAGCTGCTGGACAACCATACGGTGGATATTATGGTATCCGATATCAAAATGCCAATCATGTCCGGCATGGAGCTGGCCCGCCGGGCTTTGGAGAAGCAGCCGCTCTTGAAAATTATCTTCGTCAGCGGGTATGAGGATTTTCATTATGCCCGGCAGGCCATCGCTCTGAATGCCTTCGGATATGTTCTGAAGCCAGTGGACAACGCAGAGCTGCACAAGGCGCTGGCGGATGTGAAGAGCGAGCTGGATGAAGAAAGGAAACGTTCCCATCTGGAGACCTATTTCTCCGAATCCCAATCCCATCTGCGCCAGGAGCTGCTGCTGAACCTGCTGGAGGGAACAGCCGGGGAGGATAACGTGCTGCCGCTCCTGGAAAGTATTGGAGTCCCCTGGCAGTCCTCCCGTTTCTTCACCGCGGTTCTGGAGCCGGATGATCTGAGCTGGAAGCTGAACGGGTTTGATGAGCCGGTCAAGCTGGACGTGAAGGCGAAGCTGGCCGCAGAGGTGGAGATATTTTGCCGGGAGGAAGCCATCGAATCCTGCAGGCTGGACTCCCTCCGCCACGCTCTCATTCTGGAGGAGGATTACAAAGAAGATTGCCTCCACCGGCTGCTCCAACGGATCGGCAATGCGACTCCCGTGACAGCCACCATCGGCATCGGGCCGCTGGTGTCCGATCTGTCCCTGCTGCATATAAGCAGCGCCGGCGCCAAGGATGCCCTCTCCCGGAAGCTGTTTCTTGGCAAAGGAAGGCTGATCCGCCATACGGACGGCAAAAGCCAGATGTCTGACAATGTACGTAATCTGGACCATATCCTGGAGACACTTTGCACCGCCATATCCGCCTATGAGCTGCTGAAGGTGGACGACTGCATCGAGGAGCTGTTTGTTCTGGCGGGGACAATGGATACGAAGCTGGCTGTTTACCAGCTGTTCCTGCACATTGTTTCCAGACTGGACGCCTATCTGCATACCCTGAACGAGGACTTTTACGGCATGCTTGGTTTGGAGATGCGGAATCTCAACATCCTCTATCACTTCGAAACGCTGGCGGATATGAAATCCTGGCTGCGCCGCCGCATGTTCGAGCTTTCCGAGCTGCTTCACCGCAAGCGGCAGGGGAAAAAGCGGAAGCTGGTGGAGGAGATCGAGGCTTATGTGGAAAGCCATCTGGAGGGCGGGCTGATGCTGCGGGATGCGGCTCATCATTTTGCCTTCTCCCCCAATCATTTCGGGCAGATTTTCTTTGAGGAAACCGGTATTTATTTCTCCGATTATGTGACAACCAGACGGCTGGAGCGGGTCAAGCAGCTTTTGACGGACCCGAAGCTGAAGGTGTATGAAGCTGCCCAGCGGGTGGGCTATAAGAATCTGTCCCACTTCAGCAAGCAATTTAAGGATTATTTCGGCTTAAGCCCGGGTGACTTCAGGAGGCAGCTGTAGCATGAAGCCTGTACGCGACTGGCCCTTCGGCTATAAGCTTGTCCTCTCCTACCTGCTGCTGCTCCTGATTTCCGTTCTGACCGTAGGCTTGTTTGCCTATACCCATTCTGTCCAATCCCTACGGGACAAAACCCGGGATAATCTCCAGGGAACCCTGCGCCAGATTCGGGATAATATCCGCTACCATACGGCGGATTTGGAACGGATTACGGATATGCTGTATTTCAACCATTCGCTGCACAGCGCCCTTCGCCGTTATGAGCTAGGCTGGTACAGCTACGAAACCATGACCAAAATGATGATTCCCACCCTGGAAAACCTCTTGAATTACACGTCCTTCAACATCGGTCTGTCGGTGTATGTCCGGAACGATACCTTGCCGGAGCTGTACTATTCGGACAAGGAAGTGAATCCTCTTCTGGGCAAAAAGCAATATGAAATCTTTCACTTAACCCGGATTGAGGAGGAAGGCTGGTTCAAAACCCTGGTGCTGACAGGAGGATTTGCGGATAATCATCAGTGGCGGCAGGTCCAAACAGATGAGGCTTACGGCAACATTTCTCTCCTTCAACGGTTTGATGACATTCAGCAGATGAAGAATAT
This sequence comes from Paenibacillaceae bacterium, assembly GCA_029256065.1. Lineage (GTDB taxonomy): Bacteria > Bacillota > Bacilli > Paenibacillales > NBRC-103111 > Paenibacillus_AR. Next base: position 7 of record JAQSYT010000243.1, on the reverse strand, counting down.
CGGCGTT
>JAQSYT010000242.1 GCA_029256065.1 Paenibacillaceae bacterium | reverse complement strand
CACGCTTAATGTCTTCTATGCTATCCGGAATTTCCTTCAGATTTTTCAGCCGGTTTTCTTCCTCCGACATCCTGCTTTGGGCGCCGCTTTGCTCTTTCTTCAGGTTGCGGCTGTTTGTCTCTCCCTTGGTTTCTCCGGCTTCCTTGGTTTGCCCTGCTTCCTTATGCATCCTGTCCTTCTTGGCAGCCTTCTCTTGCCGGGAATGCTCCCCGTCCTTGCCGTTGCTCTCGCTGTGCAAGGCTTCCTTGCCCTCTCTGCCGGACGTATGCCGCTCCTCCGGCTCCTCCTCCTGCTTATGGAAAGCGCCAACCTCAATCGGTCTGCGGAGCAGCGTTTTCCGCCGCGGGGAGCTATGCCCGTGTTCCTCCTCCTCTTCTGGATTGGGCAGGACAGGCATACGGGAGGTATGTTCGTGAAGCTCTTCCGGATTCATTTCATCAGGACCCATCTGAAGCCACCTCGCTTAATTATCGTTAGATCTGCGGCTCTGTGTCCGCTATTTCCCGTGATAAACCAGCCATTCGAACAGGGAGCCGGCCACCTTTCCCAATATCATCGCCATCAGAAGAGACAATATATGCCTGGACATACCCAGCCGCTTCGCCAGAATAGGCAGTACGTTGATGACCTCTGTCAGCGCCGCCGCAAGCATGCCTACGAATATTCCACCCAACAGCCCCATAACCGCCGGGGAGAGCACACCCGCAGAAAACCGCCAATCCATAAAATCAGCCAAGGTCCAGAAAACCGAGCCGGCCACTATTGCCGTTTCATAGCCGTGAATCCGGTCTGCAGAGCAGGTGAGCTGGGCAAGACGGGGTACAATGTCCAGCACCAGCAGAAACGCCACCATGCCGCTGCCCACCGCAAGACCTCCCGCCACACCGATAAATGCGATCAGGGCATTAGCAGCTATCCCGTTCAAAGGGCCGCTTCCTCCCTTCCTGACTTGCCTTCCCGTATTCTTCCGCCACCACGTACTGGTTCATATTCTGCTGGTACAGGTACATCTCCACCTCAAGAGGGCTAGGCTCCTCATTAAACTTCTTCTTGAACACATGGTTGAAAAATAACACCATGCCAACGCCGATGCCCAGCGAGTACGGGATTTGCAGCCAATACGGATGCTCCGGGCGCTCCCCTGTCAGCAGCTCGTATATCCGCCCGTGTACTGCCGGCATGCTTACATCCTCATGAAAATTCATGATGGCAAGTCCCGAGCCAATGAACAGGAGAAGCCATACCGCTGCGAATAGAAGCGGATGGCACTTGCGCTCCGCCTCCATAACCTGGATCAGAGCATGCGGTTCGCCGAAATGCACAAGCTGCATCTGCGGCACAAGCTCCTTCACCCGTCTGGTTACCAGCATCATATCCACCAAAAGCCGGTTCCCGTCCTCCTCGTCCGGCCGGAACAGCACCAGAGAAGCGATCTGGGGAAGCAGCCCATGCTCCGTAAACAAATCGGCAGCATGGCTTAATGTCACCGTCTCACCCTTACGGACCGTGATATTTTTGCGGAAGCGGAGATACAGGCTGGGTGCCGCAGATAAATCCGGTGCAGACATCGAGTATCCCTCCCTTTGCCGGAAGCATCAATTGCAGGTCAACTAACAAGAGGAATCAAGTCCAAGACTCCATCCCCCGGGTGAGAATAGTATGCAATCTTTCCACAATCTCTAACCGCAAACAAAAAAAGGATAGCGGAAAAATGTCTCCGCCACCCTATTCTGTATAACTCCAAAACCCTTGAAAGTCGATAAAACACCGCTATTGGTACCGCCGGATAAACTCCACCGCCCGCCGGATATCAATCTCAGGCTGATCTCCCACCTCACGTTCGATGGTCAGATACCCCGTATACCCGATATCCTGAAGCGCGGCAAAATACGCATCGAAATCCACCTTTCCCTCGCCAAGCGGAACCTCCCGGAAGAATGCACCGTCCCGCACCATACGGGCGATAGCTTCATGCTCCATCGGCGCATAACCCAAGGACCCGTATATATTGCGGGGGTCCGTAGCCTGCAGCTGCAGCCCGTCCTTCACATGGGTGTGCACGATATAATCCCGCAGGATGTGGACTCCCTGCACCGGATCATCCCCCGTCACCATCACCATGTTGGCAGGGTCGAAATTCACCGACACCCCTTTCGTGGATAAGGTGTCCAGAAAGCTTTTGAGATGAGACGCCCGCTCGGGGCCAGTCTCAATGGCAAAATAGGCGCCATTCCGGTGAGCGTACCCGGCCAGCTCCTCGCAGGCCTGCTGCATCGCCGCATACACGGGGCTTGCCGGATCCTCCGGCACAATCCCGATATGGGTAGTGACAACCGTTGTCCCCAGCTCCAGCGCCAAATCCAGAATCCGCTTGGACTTCTCGATTTTGACCGGATTCGCCTCCGCATCCTGGAAGCCATGCCCGCCCAGATCCCCTACCAGGGCGGATATCTCCAGCCCCAGTCCCGCAATGTAGCCTTTCAGCTCCCTGCGGTCCGCCGCAGTGAGGGCGTCTGGGTCCATTTCCCCTCTCACCGCATAAATCTGCACGCCATCAGCGCCCACGTCCCGGGCCTTCTTCAGGCCCTCCCGGACACCAGCGCCGAAGCTGTCGACAATAACACCAATCGGGTTTATCAGCTTCCGTCCCATATGGATCAGCTCACTTTGCGTTTAGTCGCACCGGCTAACTTCCACCTTGCCCTCTTCTACCTGGATCTTGTCGGATACCGTATCCCGGACTGCACCCATCACCAGCTGCAGCAGATAGTTCAGGTCGCTTTGGTTCTCTTGAAACTCCGAAACAATCGGAATGGCATCCAGCTCACCTTGCAGTCCCTCAATTTCCGCATCGATGGCCTGTGCCATCTCCTTGTTCTTGAAGGTCTGCTCGAAGGCTACCGCTTCCTTCTGCTTCCTCTTAATGGTACTGATCAGGCCCTGCACATGGGGATTTACCGCAATCTGCTCTTCCGCTTTCCGGTACGTATCCACCTCAGCCGAGCTGGCGAACAGCTCCGCCAACTCCCGGGCTTTGGCCATAATGGCCTCACGACCAGCGACTTCCGTCTCTATGTGAAGCGGGTTGGCCCCAACAATGCCTTGTTCTCCGTTGTGATTCATGCTGATGTCCCCACCTTTCCTGCTTCTGCATGGACTAGCTCGCCCCGCAACAGCCATGATTGGGGCTCAGTGATCCGGACCTTCACCAGCTGCCCCACCAGCTCCTTGGGCCCTTCAAAATGGACCAGCTTCAGCGTACGGGTTCTGGCAGCCAGCACGCTGGAGTTGGTTTTGCTTTCGCCTTCCACCAGCACCTCCACCACCTGATCCCGCAGCCTGTCGTTGCTTGCCTTGCTCAGCTCCATCATCAGCTCATTCAGCCGGTAGAGCCGCGCCTTCTTCACCTGTTCCGGCACATCATCCGACATCTTGGCTGCAGGGGTTCCCTCCCGGGGCGAATACAGGAAAGTGAAGGCTGCGTCATAGCCTACCTCCCGCACCAGGGACATGGTTTCCTCGAATTGCTCCTCCGTCTCACCGGGGAAGCCCACAATAATATCTGTGGTCAAAACAGCATCCGGGATCGCCGCGCGGATTTTACGCACCAGCTCCAGATACTGCTCCCGGTTATACTTCCGGGTCATTGCCTTCAGCACCGCAGAGCTTCCGGATTGCACCGGCAGATGGATATGCTCCATCAGGTTGCCTTTTTTGGCCAGGACCTCAATCAGATGGTCGTCGAAATCCCTGGGATGGGAGGTAGTGAAACGAACCCGCGGAATCCCGATTTTGTGCATTTCGTCCATAAGGTCGCCGAAGCTGTAGGTCAGGTCCGTGAAATCCTTGCCGTAGGCATTCACGTTCTGCCCCAGGAGCATGACCTCCCGGAAGCCCTGGCGCGCCAGCTCTCTCACTTCCGCGATCACATCCTCCGGCCTGCGGCTGCGCTCCTTGCCCCGGGTGTAAGGCACGATGCAATAGGTGCAGAACTTGTCGCAGCCGTACATGATGTTCACGGAAGCCTTGATACCCTCCCGCTTTTTGGGCAGATTCTCAATAATATTCCCTTCTCTGGACCAAACCTCCACAACCATTTCCTTATCAAAATAGGCCTCTTGGAGCAAAACGGGCAGCCGGTGGATATTGTGGGTACCGAAAATCATATCCACAAAGGGATAACTCTTCAAAATCCGGCCTACCACGCTCTCTTCCTGGGACATACAACCGCAGACGCCGAGAATGAGGCCCGGCTTTTCCTGCTTCAGCACCTTCATATGACCCAGCTCGCCAAAGACCTTGTCCTCGGCATTTTCCCGGACTGCGCAGGTGTTGAGCAGAATAAGGTCTGTCTGCTTCCGGTCCTGTGTCTCTTGGAAGCCCAGCTCCTCCAGAATGCCCTTCATGGTTTCCGAGTCATTCTCGTTCATCTGGCAGCCGAAGGTATAGATGGTATAATACTTGCCCTTGCCCAGCCCCTTCAGGTCCTCGGGAATGGAGGATTCGTACTGCACCTGGATTTCCTCGCGGCCGCGGCGCTTGCCTTCCTTATAATCGGGCTGGCTGTTGATCTGCACCGTTCTGCCCTTAATCCGGTAAGTGGTTTTGCCGTCCTTTTCCTCCAGCACCTTGGCGTCGGAAAAGTCAAAATAGGCGGAGTAATCCTTAACCGGGGCGGATTTTAAGTCCGCTGGTTGCTGGCTCTCCTTCTTCATGGTCATTCCACCTTTTTTTGAATATGTGTTCTAATCTGGTATGTTTATAAGGATTTTAGCAATCAAAGTAGATTATATCATAGGTCGGGAATGGAAGTCATATGAGAGCTCAGGTGCGTTTGCCGCAGCAAAACCAATGGAGCGGATTCATCCATTTTTTGTACTTAGCTGCCAGCTCCTTACCGAAAACGTTTTAGCCAACAAAAAAAACAATGCCCCACCGGTGTTATACACGCAGCAGGACACTGTATGAGGGGTATGAAAAGGCCGGTCTCGGCAAAGCCGGACCGGCAGGGATCACTTACAGCAGCACTTCAGCCTGGTCGCCGGTTTTCACGCCGGCAGCATTGGCTTCGTCTGTGTCGATATGCATATCCAAAGCGAAGGATTCGCTAACACGGGCGATAACATCCTCAAAAATAACCGGACGGTCGCTCTTCACCTTAACGGACAAAAGCTGCTTGTCCTTGATGCCCCACTTCTCGGCATCGGAGGTGTGGAAGTGAATGTGGCGGGCGGCTACAATCACTCCGTCCTCCGTAGTTACTTCGCCGGCAGGGCCAACGATCTTGATGCCGGGAGTGCCTTCAGTCTTGCCGGATTCCCGGACAGGAGCGGCTACGCCCAAGGCGAAGGAATCTGTTTTCGAAATTTCAAGCTGTGTTTTGGGACGTTCCGGACCCAGGATCCGGACTTTATCGAACTTGCCCTTGGAGCCGAATACCGCTACAGTTTCTTCTGCGGCAAATTGGCCGGGTTGGGAAAGATCCTTCATGTTCTTCAATTCATAGCCTGCGCCAAACAGGATATCGATGTGCTCGCGGGATAAATGAATGTGCCGGGCTGATACGCCTACGGTAACCAGTTTCATGATTAAGGTCTCCTGCCTTCCAACTGTATTCATATTTTTGCAAACCTGTTATACTCGCTTCTATTATAACAAGACGGCGCAAAAATGGCATATGTTTTTGACATATGCCGAAATTTTTTTCATGCATTATTTAAATTCTGCCACCAAACGTTCAAATTCATCCTCCGTAATCTGGATATTCTGCTTGGAAATGCCTTCCTGCCTAAAACCCGTTACCTGATCCTCATAAGAAAGCTTGGAGGTATCCTGGTAAATCAGGCCGGTAAGCAAGCCGCCCGTTTCCATAATCCGCGTCATTGCCTGAATCCGGTTCCCTGGGTCATATCCCTCTTCCTGATCAAGATTCACCAGATTTTCCTTAAACCAGTCATAGGTGTTCACTTTGTTGAAGGTAACACAAGGGCTGTATACATTGATCAGGGAAAAGCCCTTATGCCGGATGCCTGCTTCAATCAAAGCGGTCAGCTGTTTCAGCTCACTGGAGAAGGATTGGGCCACGAAGGTGGCACCCGCAGACAGCGCTACCTCCAAAGGAGACAGGGTGGATTCGATGGAGCCTCCCGGCGTGCTTTTGGTTTTGAAGCCAAGGGCGCTGCGGGGGGAGGTCTGCCCTTTGGTCAGCCCATATATTTGGTTATCCATCACGATGTAGGTGATGTCGATGTTCCGGCGGATGGCATGCACCGTATGCCCCATCCCGATAGCAAAGCCGTCGCCGTCGCCGCCGGCGGCAATAACTGTCAGCTCCCGGTTAGCCATCTTCAGTCCTTGTGCAATGGGTAAGGAACGCCCGTGAATGCCGTGGAAGCCATACGCATTGATATAGCCGGAAATCCGGCCGGAGCATCCAATGCCCGATACCACAGCCAGGCTTTCTGGGGTCAGCCCTACATTGGCTGCAGCCCGTTGAATGGCCGCCTGAACGGAGAAGTCCCCACAGCCCGGACACCAGTTGGGTTTCACATTATTGCGGAAATCCTTCATCGTTGCCATACGATCAGCCCCTTGCATGCTTTATGAATTTCCGCCGGCAGGAACGGATTGCCGTCGTACTTCAGGACACTGTGGATTTTTTCGCCTTGGCCCAAATTCAGCTTCAGAAGACTTGCCAGCTGTCCGGTGGCGTTATTCTCCACCACCACTACCTTTCTGGCCCGGTTAAGATGGATCGCCAGATCCTCCGACGGGAAAGGATGAAGCTGCCGGACGGTAATATGGGCCGTTTTGATGCCTTCCGCCTCCAGCCGCGCTCTGCCCTCATCAATGGTTCCCAGGGTGGAGCCCATTCCGATAATCAGCATATCCGGCTCCTGATGGCCCTCATGAACCTTAATGGCATCGTTTACATGAATGGACTTAAGCTTCGCCAGCCGTTTGTCCATCATGTTCTTGCGGTTGACCGGCGACTCTGAAGGGCGTCCCGCCTCATCATGCTCTACCCCCGTAACATGATGAAGGCCATGTTTGGTGCCGGGCACCACCCTGGGGGACACGCCATCCGGACTTGACGCATAACGCTTGAACAGCTCGTGCTCCCCCAGCTCGGGAAGCTGTTCTGTAAGCTTGCCCCTCCGGATGGCGATTTTTTTGTAATCAAACATATCGGAGGACTGCTTGCCCAAGGAAAGCTGTAGATCTGTCAGCAGAATAACGGGACACTGGTATTCCTCCGCCAGGTTGAAGGCTTCAATGGTGTCATAGAAGCACTCCTCGATGGTACTGGGAGCCAGCACAATCTTGGGAATTTCACCATGCGTCCCATAGATCATCGCGAACACATCGCTCTGCTCCTGCTTGGTAGGTAAGCCGGTTGAAGGGCCGCCGCGCTGTGTATCCACTACCACCACAGGCGTTTCCGTCATTCCGGCCAGCCCGATGGCCTCCATCATCAAGGATAATCCCGGCCCAGCGGAGGCTGTCATGGCTCTGGCACCTCCATAATTGGCGCCGATAGCCATTGTAATCGCCGCAATTTCATCCTCTGTCTGAATAACCGTACCACCGAACTTCGGCAGCGTCTTAATCAAATATTCCATAATTTCCGATGCGGGAGTAATGGGATACGCGGGCATAAACCGGCAGCCTGCGGCCAAAGCCCCTAAGGCAATGGCATCATTGCCGATCATAAAGAGCTTTTCCTTACCGTCAGCGGGCTCCAGTCTGAATTCCTCCAGCGGGCCGCCTGCCTGGCTCAGAATAAATTCCGCTCCCCGTTTTACCGCCTCCACATTCTTCTCCACAACCGCCGGACCCTTGCGGCCGAATTCCTCCTCTACTGCCTTATTGAAGACAGAGAGCGGCA